>USNB01000218.1 GCA_900555875.1 uncultured Eubacteriales bacterium | reverse complement strand
CTGTGCGATGGATTCTTTGTCAATCGCCATTTGGATGGCCGTGCGAACATTTTGGCCACGCAGTCGCCGGTGACGCGGTCGCTGCCTATCGCGAGCACCGCTATTTCCGCCCCGTGCGGCAGACGTTTTGCTATATATTCGGATATATCTGCGCCGGAAGGCGTCGTTGTCTTTGCCGGAAATTCTGTCATAACGTCTATTATGACCGAAGCGGCGGGATCTAAAACATGCACGGGAGATAGTATGCTCATGTCGAGCATACTCATGCGTTTTCGTCTCATTCCGTCAAATTGCGCGTACTGCCGTCATATATAATATCCGAGGAGCGTTTAAAGAATGATATACGAAAAACGATTGCTTGTGCTCGTCGGAGAGTCGAGCGGGTGTCTGAGATTGGAAAGGACGGCGTCCGGGCTTAACGGACGGCTGACGGGCAATGTCCGCGACTGCGTGCTTGCCGTCCGATCGGGTAAACGAATGTTCGCTTTCGGGAAATTCGATCTGCCGCCGGCATACGCTTTTACGCTGCCGCCGGATATCGACCCCGATTCGCTCGTGGTCGCAGTAGGAGACCTGAGCGGACGTCTCGTCATGAGCGGCGGTTTCAGACGGCCGATGCCGTGGCGCGGCAATCTCGAGGACGATGTGCGCGCTGCTTTGCGCATATGCGGAGTCGCGGAGCGCAGCCGGGCGGAAAGAGCGCCGCAACGCGATATAAACGAATATTTTCTCGATATAGTCCCGCAGGATTATGACGACGGCAGGATAGCCGAGGTGAATTATTACAGATCCAACCTTACCGGCGTATCTTCCGACGATACCGGCGTATCTTCCGACGGCGCGCCCGAGGCATCGCAGCCCGTAAGCGCCGCCGAGCGACAGTCCGAGACGGCGGAAGCGGCGGCGTCTGTGACCGAAGGACCTCCGCCGCTCAGCGACAGCGATCACGCGGTGCATCGCAAGGTCCCGGAGCTTGGCAGCGCCGCGTTTTACGACAGCGTCTCCGATCAGATAGATAAGCTGTTCGCACGCTGCGAGAGGTATGAGGCGATAGAAAAACTGCTTCCCGATTCGAGATGGGTCAAAGTGGACTACGACGCGAGCGGACGATATTATCTCGTGGGACTGATAGGAGATCCCGTCCGCTACATATGTTACGGTGTGCCGGGCGAATATTCCCCGCATCCTCCTTCGGAATTGGCGGGATACTGCCAGTGGCTGGCGCTTGACGAGAACGATCCGGCAGGCAAAGGATTCTGGGTCATGTATCAGGACGCGGTGACGGGGAAAAGCATATTGTGACGCGATATTCGCGGAATACCGTTGTTCGCCCGCGGACGCGTTACGCGTCCGCGGGCAGTTTGCTTTCAAACTTCAGCCGCGATTGCTCCGCGCCTGCGTAAATTGCTTGACTTGAAATTCAGCGTTGTTGTATAATGAATAATACTAAGAGTATGCACTCGTACCGAGAGGGAAAAGAATGAAAACGGTAGAACTCAATCGCGGCTGGCACAATATAAGCGAAAACGGAGACGACTACGTGTCTTTTCCGTTTGAGTCTCAGTGCTACGGAAAAGTCTCGCTGGATACTGTTCCCGAGATCGGAGCCGCTCACGCATATGCCGATATGAGCGGCGTCGAGGGCGTCGCCGATATATTCGTCGACGGGGAATGCACCGCGACGCTGCCCGGAGGGGTGCGCAGACTGTGTCCGCTCGGAGCGCTCGTTCCGGGACGCAGCAGGATATCCGTCGTGCTTGAGGACGGCGGCGCCGTGCGCGGCGGCATGACGGTGCATTATACTCAGTCCGATACTTATATCATACCTTACGGCGTATTCGTCCGTACCGATTCGGCGGACGGAGAGCGTGCGTCGCTGACGGTCACCGTCGATATAACGGGCGCCGTCTGCGAAAAAACGGGACTTACCGTGGAACTCGCGATAATGAACGCGAGAGGCAGGAGATCCTGCCGCAAGGCAAAGAATTTCGTTTACTCCGGCG
>USNB01000217.1 GCA_900555875.1 uncultured Eubacteriales bacterium | reverse complement strand
AGCGTTCCATGCTTTTAAAAGGACGGGAAGATATTCTTTGCGGTCGAGCAGTCCGCGCTCCGCCAATGCAAGAAAGCGAGTGCGGTTGATCGCCCGCGTCTTGCCCGAAAAATCGCGGACATGGGTCTCCCATATGACCGCGTCGGTATACGAAGAGACGGCATATTTCTTCTTGTATGCCTCGTGCTCTTCCGCCCAGCCGTAAGGCGTAAGCCGCGGCGCCGAAGGATCGACTATCATGCCGCGTCTCGCGTTCATGCCGCCGCTGACGGCGTATGGATCGACGGTCTCCGTATCGGGTCTGCCGTTATAACTGAGCGTATACGTATAATACCATCCGGAAAGATCGGCGTCGAGAGTGGCGCACCACACGCCGCGCTCTCCTCGGTGCATCACGCCGCCGTAATAATTGCTTCCCGTCTCGCCGTCGCCGTATATATTGAGCCTGACGCTCTGAGCAAACGGCGCCCACACGCGGAACACCGTTCTGCCGCTCTCTATGCACGCGCCCAGCCGTCCCTCGTAGGTATATCTCGACGCGAATTCCGCTGTATCGTATATGCCTTTCGGCTGCGCCGCAACGCTTATGCCCGAACGCACGACGTAGCAAGGCTGCTCGGGATCGAGCTTCCTTCCGAGAACGAGAGTTATCTCGTGTCCCTCGTGAGGATTGCTGAAAAAATCGGTGATGGGCACCGATACTCCGCCGCTGTATACGCGGAACTCGTCCCGCGTGACGCCCCACGCGTCCGCGACGAAAACGAC
Organism: uncultured Eubacteriales bacterium; assembly: GCA_900555875.1. Lineage (GTDB taxonomy): Bacteria > Bacillota > Clostridia > Christensenellales > Pumilibacteraceae > Protoclostridium. Next base: position 1,238 of record USNB01000217.1, on the reverse strand, counting down.
TATGCGATCGTAATCCTCGATAAACGCGCGAGTCCTTCTGTCAGAAAAAAACGAATGCTCCGTCATCGCGGTCTCCTTATTTGTCCGCGACCACGGAAAGCGTGACTTTAGCGCTCACCTCCGGATGCAGCTTAACGGTGATCTTATATTCACCCGTCTGCTTGATGGGACTGTCGAGCACTATCTTCTTCTTGTCTACGGACACGCCCGCCGCAGCAAGCGCATCCGCTATCGACTGAGCGGAAAGCGAGCCGAACAGCTTGCCGTTCGCGCCCATCTTTGCGGTAAGTTCCACTTTTGTTGCGCCTATCTTTGCGGCAAGCTCCTTCGCCTCTTTGAGCGCGGTGGCTTTTTTGTATTGCTCGCTCGACCGCTGAGCTTCAAGCAGGCTGAGGTTCTGCGCCGTCGCAGGCTGCGCCAGACCCTGTTTTATAAGATAATTGTTCGCATAACCGTCGGATACGTTTACGACGTCTCCTTTCTTTCCGGAGCCTTTTACATCTTTGAGCAGTATGACTTTCATTGTGCTATTCTCCGCGCGCGATCGCGCCTGTTTTTCAGAATTATATCATATGAGAGCGGTTCTGTCAAGAGCGGCGGGCAAGCTCGCCGAGAAGTCCGCGGCATCCCCGCTCGATATCGAGATATGCCCGCTCGTAATCGTCGGTATACCACGGATCGGCAACGTCCGCGCCGCTCCCGGCATGCGACAGCAGCCTGCTTACCTTCCCGCCGCCGAATCTGCGCACGGCGTCGCGATAATTCTCCGAGTCCATCACGACGATCATATCCGCAGCGTCATGCTCTTCGCGGGTAAGCAGTTTCGCCTGCCGCCGCTCATAAGGCACGCCGTGCGCATCCATCACGCGCCGCGCCGGCGAATAGATATTGCACCCGATCGCATCGGTGTGCAGCGCGCGGGAAATCACGCTCACATCCGTTATGCCGTGCTCGGCAAGCAGTTTTTTCATCACGAATTCCGCCATGGGCGACCGGCATATGTTGCCGTGACATACAAAAATAATGACCATATTTCTCCTTGCGCGCTACTTATCATTGCGCACCGCTTTTATCCTTGCGCACCACCTCTTTCTTGCGCGCCGCTTTTCCTTGCACGCTTCCTTTGTGCACAGCAAAGAAAGCGTGCAAAGGCGGCGTGCAAGGGCGGCGCGCCGCGCTTAGGCGCAAACCTTTGCCTTGCGCACCGCTTTTATCCTTGCGCACGCGCAAGGGCGGTG
>USNB01000216.1 GCA_900555875.1 uncultured Eubacteriales bacterium | reverse complement strand
CTACGCGGTTGTATACCACGCCTTCCGACCCCGTATCGCGCACGAAATACCCCGTGCGCACGAATTGAAATTCGCTGCCCTTCTCCGCGTCGCCCAGCATCCTCTCCGCCTTGCCGTGATAAACGACGAGTGAATCGGGATTCATGCGCTCCGCGAAATCCTCGTGAACTCCGTCGTAAGGCAGCAGCAGATAGTCGTAATAGCGGAACTCGGCGTCCGCGCAGTCGGAAGCGTTCACCCAGTGGATGACTCCCTTTGCTTTTACGCCGTCGGCGTCCGCTCCGTTGGTGCCGTCGACCGCCTCGCAGTATACGGTGAGCGCGCCGTCCGGAGATCTCTCGCAGCCCGTACATTTTACGATATAAGAGCTTTTGAGACGTATATACGCGCCCGGCGTCATGCGCTTGTATTTGGGCGGAGGCACTTCGGCGAAGTCCTCCCTCTCGATCCAAAGCTGTTTTCCTATCTTTATGCCGCGCTTGCCGAGTTCGGGTCGGTTTGGATTGATCTCCGTCTCGCAGTCCTCTTCCCACCCGTCGGGACGGTTGGTGATGACCAGCTTTATCGGATCGATGACCGCCATCGCGCGGGGCGCGGTATCGTTGAGCTCGCTGCGGATGCATGCTTCCAGCTGTTCGGGCGCGCACTCGCTGTCCGCCTTGGTTATACCCGCCTCTTCGACGAAACGAAGTATCGCAGACGGAGTATACCCGCGGCGGCGCATACCGCAAAGCGTGGGCATGCGCGGATCGTCCCAGCCATCTACCAGCTTTTCGTCCACGAGCTTCTTGAGATATCTCTTGCTCATGATCGTGCGCTCGATGTTCAGCCGCGCGAACTCGCGCTGTTTGGGAGAATGCGGGAATATCTCCTTGAGATTATCTGTCACCCATTCGTAAAGCGGTCTGTGGTTCTCGAATTCCAGACTGCACAGCGAGTGGGTCACTCCTTCTATCGCGTCCTGTATGGGATGAGCAAAGTCGTAAAGCGGATAAATACACCATTTATCGCCCTGACGATAATGCCGGGCATGCACGACTTTGTATATCACGGGATCGCGCATATTGATATTGGGCGACGACATGTCTATCTTTGCGCGAAGGACAAGCTCTCCGTCGGCATACTTTCCTTCGCGCATTTCCGCGAACAGGCGAAGATTTTCCTCGACGCTCCTGCCGCGGCACGCGCTTTCGATACCCGGCTCCGTAAGCGTACCGCGCATCTCGCGCATCTTATCCGCCGGCGTATCGTCCACGTATGCCAGCCCTTTCTTTATCATGAGCACGGCGCACTCATACGTCTTTTCGAAATAATCGGACGCATATGTTATCTCGCCTTCCCAGCCCAGCCATCTGACGTCGCGTATGATGGAATTGACGTACTCGTCGTCTTCCTTCTCGGGATTGGTATCGTCGAAACGCAGATAGCATTTGCCCCCGAAAGCCTTCGCCGTCATGTAATAGTTGATGTACACGCTCTTGGCATGGCCTATGTGGAGATATCCGTTCGGCTCGGGCGGGATGCGCGTAACGACGCTTTTTACGGCGCCGCTCGCAAGATCTTCGGTTATGATGTCTTCGATAAAGTTACCCATCAGAACAGTCCTTTTATCTCTCCGTTATCCGGATCTATCGTCATGTTTTCCGCCGCGGGCGTTTTGCCCAGTCCGGGCATGAGCAGTATCTTTCCCGTCACCGCGACGAGGAAACCGGCGCCGGCGCGGCGGTACAGTTCGCGCACCGTGATGCGGAAACCGGTCGGGCGGCCGAGCCTGGTCTGGTCGTCGGACAGCGAATACTGCGTTTTCGCTATGCATACGGGCAGGTCGCGGCAGGCGGGGTCGGCGGCAAAGCGCGACAGGGCGCGCTCCGCCTCTTCGGTATAGTCCACGCCGTCGGCGCCGTATATGCGGCGGGCGACGAGCTCTATTTTTTCCTTTATAGGCGCGGTGAGCGGGTACGCGTATTCCATTTCGCCTTCATACGCGTCCATGTGCCCGATCACGG
>USNB01000215.1 GCA_900555875.1 uncultured Eubacteriales bacterium | reverse complement strand
CCGATCTCAAGGGGATGGCGGAAGCCGTTCACGGCGCGGGCGGACTGCTCGTCGCCGATTCGGCTCACGGCGCGCATTTCGCGCTGCGTCCCGATCTTTTCCCCGCAAGCGCGGCGGATATCGCGGACGCGTGCAACATGTCCGCGCATAAGACGCTCGGCGGCATGACGCAGACGGCTTTTCTCGCCGCGCGCGGACGGATAGCCGGACGCGTAGACGGTATGCTGGACGCGCTCGGCACGACCAGCCCGAACTACGTGCTTCTCGCGTCGCTCGAAAAGTGCGTGGACGACGCGCGGCGTCTTGCCTCGGGATACGACAGGCTCAGGGCGTTTGCGGACGAACTGCGGGCGAGGCACCCCTGCCTTCCGAACGACGACTTCACGCGGCTCGTTTTCGATTGCGGCGCTGGCGGCGGAGCGCATGCGGCGCACGCGTTCTTCGACCGCGGGATCGCGGCGGAAAAATATGACGACAGGTACGTCGTGTTCATACTCACGCCGTACGACGACGATAAAGGACTGAGCGCGCTCATGCGCGCGGCGGACGCCGTGCTCGGCGGACGGTGAGGGAAAATATGGAGACCTATCATTCACACAACGGAAAACTCGTCACGTTCGAGGGCTGCGAAGGCGTGGGAAAATCCACGCAGATAAAGCTTCTCGCCGAATATTTCGAAGCGCACGGCATAGACGCGCTGTTTACGCGCGAGCCGGGCGGTACGGAGGTGGGCGAACGCGTCCGCGCGCTTCTCAAGGACGAATCGCTGGATATGTGCCCCGAGACGGAGCTGCTGCTTTTCGAGGCGGCACGCAGCGAGAATACCCGTAAAGTGATAATCCCCGCGCTCGAAGCGGGCAGGATCGTTGTCGTGGACAGGTATATAGATTCCACGACCGCGTATCAGTGCTTCGGCAGGGGGTTGGATCGCGCCGAGGTCGAGATGCTCAACGCGTATGCGACGGCGGACGTGCGCATAGATCTTACGATCTTTCTCGATGCGCCGCCGTTCGCAAATACGAAGCGTTCGGCTTCCGACCGCATGGAGCTTGCGGGGCGCGAGTTCCACGACCGCGTATACGACGGCTATCGCGCGATAGGCAGGGACACCGAACGTTTCGCGTTCATAACCACGTCGGACAGTAAGTATGCCACCGCGGAAGCGGTGATCGCCGCGCTTAAAGAGCACGGCGTCATAGACGTATGATGAGAGAGAAATATCAGCGCATAGCGGAGAGCACGCGGACGGGCAGGATGCTGACCGAAGCGTTCTCGTCGGGAGAGGGCGGGCAGTCCTATCTTCTTGCGTCGAGGGATACTCTTCTGTGCGAGTGTCTTGCGGAGATCGCCGCCGTAAGCGAGAACGGCGGGGGAGACAGGCTGCGCAGGCGCATTGCCGGAGGCATGTGCGGAGACGTGCGCGTGTTCGGCAGAGAGGGATTCCGCGTCGAGGATGCCGACGAAGTGATAACGCTTTGCAGGCTCGCTCCCGGAGAGCTTAAGCGCCGCGTATTTATCCTTGAGCTGACGGACTGCAGCGACGCCGCGCAGAACAAACTGCTCAAGACGCTGGAAGACGCGCCCGAGCGTTCCGTATTTTTCGTGACGGCGCCTTCCGCCAAATCGGTGCTGCCTACGATAGCGAGCAGGCTGGAGATCCTGTATCCCGACGCGCCCGACGTCGCTTCGGCGTTTGCGGACGTATCGGGAGAGAATATGCCGTATGCGCTTTACGGAGGACGCGGCGATCTTACGGATTTCGACGCACTCCTTTCGGGAGCGGCGACCGACGGACTTATCCGCGCGATAAAGCTTGCGGGCATGCTCGGCCCGAGCGCACGCATGCTGGAAGCGGCGGGGACGCTTGGTACTTCGCGCGAGCAGATGCGCGACGTGCTCATGCGCTTTGAAAACATAATGGGCGACGTCATACGCTGTCACGGCGGTATGATGCCCGAAACTTACGGACTGTTCAATATACGGTCGCTTGCCGAGAAGTTTCCTCTCGCGGCGATGCC
>USNB01000214.1 GCA_900555875.1 uncultured Eubacteriales bacterium | reverse complement strand
GTTATGTCCGACGCTGCCGCATCCGTACCCGCCATCATTGCCGAAAGCACTATCGTCGCGTTTGCCGTCATCACCATATCCGCCACAGGAGCGCATGCCCCGAAAAGAGCGCGGTTGACGTCGGACAGTCCTCCCGCCGTTTTCGCACCCACGCCGAGAAGTACCGCAGTCAGCGCGAACATGAGGACGCCGCATATGACGGGCACGAACGCGGACGGTCTGCTGCCGAAATACGCAGCCACCTCCTGCCCGCTCGCATACCCCGCGCCTATCATCGTCCCCACGCTCACCATCACTGCCGCCAACGTCTGTTTCATGATATCATTATATTGCAAAGCAACCGCACATAGAAGCCCCGGCACGGCAAACGGCACGGAAAACGCGGCCCCGTTTTCGGAGCCGCGTTTCATGCGTCATAGTCCGCTGCCGCACGCGAAGCACTGCGGCGTTAAAACATCCAAGCATCAGTAATCCCTTCTGCCGAGTATGTAATCCGCTGATACATCGAATATGTCGCAAAGACGGGTGAGCTGGAGATAGGTACACTCGCAGATACCCTTTTCGTATCTGTTATAAACAGGCTGAGAAACGCCGAGGCGTTTCGCCACGTCCTTTTGCGTCATTTCGCACGCAAGTCTGCACTCCCGAAATTTGTCCCCAACGTATTTTTTCATAGAATTATTATAGCCTAAAAAGTAACGCAATACAATTATTATGCGAAACTTGTATAGCATATTCGGCAATGTATCTGCAAATAAATTGCTAAATTATCCCCCCCCCCGCAAAAATTTTTTTCATCCGGTCGCGCAATATGGCGCGTTCGTGACAGAAATTTTTCGTTTTCCGTATATTTGCACAGCGTATGCGCCTCTTCGCTCATTCCCCGCCCGTGCGCCGGGAACGCGTCGGAGAAAATTAATAAATAAACTTTTATCGATACGGTGAAATTTATTTGACATCCGCTTCAGGATATAATATACTACTGTATCGGGAATCCGGAAGGAGGGACGACATGAGGACGAAAAACGTATCCATACAAACGCTGAGACGGCTTCCGCTCTATCTGCACTATCTGAAGTCCGTAAAGGACGAGCTTCCGAGGATATCGGCTACGCTGCTCGCCGACGCGCTGGGCGCGGGCGACGTGCAGGTCAGGAAGGATCTCGGATCCGTGAGCGGTAACGGCAGGCCCAAAAAAGGATACGTCACCGAGGAGCTCATCGTCGACCTCGAAAAATATCTCGGATGCAATTCGCGCACGCCCGCCGTACTGATAGGAGCGGGCAATCTGGGCAGAGCGCTGCTCAGTTACGGCGGATTCGACGATTACGGACTGGAGATCGTCGCGGCGTTCGACGCCTCCCCTGCCGTCGTAGGCACGAAAGCGGGGGACAAAACGGTGCTCGGCATGGACGAGCTCGGAAAAGTATGCAGCGACGACAAAGTAAGGCTGGGCATAATAACGGTACCCGCCGCGGGCGCTCAGGACGCGTGCGACAGGCTGGTGGAATGCGGCATAACCGCGATATGGAACTTTGCCCCCACCGCGCTCAAAGTCCCGCCCGAAGTGCTGGTCGAGAACGAAAATCTCGCCTCTTCCCTCGCGGTGCTGTCCAAACATCTGACGGACGGTGAGGCGGAATGAACGTCGTGCTGATCGGTATGCCCGGAGCGGGCAAAAGCACGATAGGCGTGCTCCTCGCAAAAACGCTCGGCAAATCCTTCACGGATACGGACCTTATAATACAGAGAGCTGCCGGCATGAAACTCGCGGACATACTCGCGGAATTCGGCGCCGAGCGGTTCAGGGAGATGGAGGACGCGGCGCTGATGTCGGTGGACGGCGACGAGACCGTAGTCGCGACGGGAGGCAGCGCGGTGTACTGCGAACGCGGAATGGAGCGGCTCGGAAAGAGCGGCAGGATCGTGTATCTCGACGTTCCCCTTCCCGAGCTTGAAAGGCGGCTGACGGAGATCAAAACGCGCGGCGTGGTAATGCGCGAAGGAGAGACTATCGCTCAGCTCTGCGAAG
>USNB01000213.1 GCA_900555875.1 uncultured Eubacteriales bacterium | reverse complement strand
AAGATACGGGCGCGGGCGAGGGCGCTTCGGACGACGACGCGCCGGCTATCTGCGGGCGCGGATATCCCACGCGCGCTCTGCCGTTCACGGCAAAAAGCCTTGAAGAGGCGAAACGCATAATAATATCTGATACGCGGTACCGACACGGTTAAACGCGCGCTGCGCGGCCGGTATCCCGGTCGGCGGCGATCAAAAAGGAGAAACATATGGTAACAGTAAATTCGGCGGAGAACGCTCTTAAGAGCGTATATCTCGGAGCGGTGACCGAGCTGCTCAACACCAAAGTGAATCCTCTCATGGCGAGGATAGAACAGACGTCGGCGGACGTCTGGGGAAAGGAAGTGCGCAAGGCGGTTTCCGTCGGCATAAACGGAGGCATAGGAGCGGGCGACGAGGACGGCGCTCTGCCCAAGGCGCACGGCAACAGTTATCTTCAGTTCGTTTCCGCGCTGAAGAACCTTTACGGACAGATAGAGATCTCCGATAAAGCCATAAGAGCGTCCGCAAACGACAAGGGCGCGTTCACCGATCTTCTCAACGCCGAGCTTGACGGACTGCTCAAAGCCAGCCGCTTCAATCTCGGCAGGATGCTGTACGGCGACGGCACGGGCAAGCTCGCGGACGTTGCGGACGTCACGAGCGGATCGACGACGGTGGAGGTTACGGACGCCCGCAATTTCGTGCCCGGGCTTGTAGTGGACGTATACAACGGCGCTTCTGCGCGCGGCACGGGCGTAACTGTGACGGCTGTCGATTACGCGGCGGATACGGTAACGCTGTCGTCGCTGCCGAGCGGCACCGCGGTGGGCGATTCGCTGTACGTGCAGGGCAGCAAGGACAAGGAGATCACGGGCCTTGGCGCGATATTCGATACGACCAAGTCGCTCTACGGCGTGGACCGTTCGGAATCTCCGCTGCTCAAGCCTTACACCAAAAGCTCCGTGGGCGCGCTGGATGAGGTGAAGATACAGGAGGCGATAGACACGCTCGAAACGCATACGGGGTCGACGATAGATTTCATCGCGGTGGACTCGGTCGCCAAGTATGCGTATATGGACTACATGTCGCAGTACAAGAGGAACATAGATATGCTCGACCTCGACGGCGGTTTCCGTTCCATGTCGTTCAACGGCATACCTCTCGTCTATGACAGGTTCGTGCCGAACGCTACGATGTATCTGCTCGATACGAGCGTGTTCCACCTCCATCGTCTGTGCGACTGGCGTTTCCTCGAGACGGAAAACGGCAACGTTCTTCGCCAGAACCAGGGCTACCCGACGTATACGGCGACTCTCGTGAAATATTGCGAGCTGGTATGCGACAGACCTAACGGTCAGGGCAGACTTACGGGCATAAGCTCATGAACCGCGACCTTGTCCGCATAACGGACGACGTGTATTTCATAGCTTCGCGGCTCAGGGAGATCGATCCGACGTACTATGTCGTATACGACCGCAGAAAGCGCAGGTATGAGGTGCACAGCGACGGGCAGAGGGGTTCATCCCTCTGCTTCGTCGTTCCGTTCGCTCAGCTGGACGCGCGCACGGTGGACTATGCCGCCCGTACCCGCAATCCGTTCTTCGGAAAAGCCGCGGGCGGGTGGCGCCGCAGTCCGTCGGCACGCGCGGCAATGAAGGAGGACATATGATAAGAGACGTTTGCATCGCCGCCGCTCATATGCTGGGTCTGACGGAGGATGCCGAAGCGCTTGCGAGGGACGACTGTCCCGAAGAGCTTGCCGCAGAGTATTTGCGGCTGTACGGGCTGGTCGTGTCCGAGATAGCGGAGGAATACCGCAGAGGAGAAGACGCCGGACTTGCCCCGTCTCCTTCGCTGACCGACGGCGAGGCGGAGCTGACGGGCATAAGCCGGCGCATGCTCGCATACGGCGTGGCGGCGGAGTATGCGATAACGCGGGGAATGGACGTCGCGGAGATGTGGGAAGAGCGATTCAAGAGCGCGCTCGCGCTAGCGAAACGTCCGCCCGTGCGTATCCCGCAGAGGAGGTTCGTATGAGCACGGTGAACATGCCGCGCGGCGGT
>USNB01000212.1 GCA_900555875.1 uncultured Eubacteriales bacterium | reverse complement strand
TACGACCTCTACGGCGAGGAAAACCCCCGCCCGCTGGAGGATTATGAAAATGCGCCCCAGGAGGGCATGACAATGGGAGGAATTTCGCTATGAACACGCCGCCGAGACGGTCCGTCTTTTCATATATCGTGACTTTATGTCCGCGGAGCGTAGCTATGCGTGCCGCTTCCATGCCGCCCACGCCGCCGCCGATGATCGCGACGGTCTTTTTCTTTTTGGCGGGGACGATATCGTATTTGCCCATCTGCATGGTCTGCGGGTTGAGCGCACAGCGAGCCATATGCATGACCTCGGAGAGCGACTCGTCATTGGCGACGCCTTTGTAGTGCGCCATCGCGAAGCAGGCGTTGTGGCAGCATATGCAGGGCTGTATGTCCTCGGTGCGATCTTCCATGAGCTTGGTGACCCACTCGCCGTCGGTGAGGAACTGCCGCGCGACGCCGAGAGCGTCTATCCTGCCGTCCGCTATCGCTTCCGCGCCTACGTCCGGTTCCATGCGTCCCGCGCAGACGACGGGGATATCCACGAACTTCTTGATGTGCGCAACGTCGTCGAGGTTGCAGTTCTTGGGCATGTATGCGGGGGGATGCGCCCAATACCACGCGTCGTAAGTGCCGTTGTCCGCGTTGAGCATGTCATAGCCCGCGTCCTGAAGGTATTTAGCCGCGCGTTCGGACTCCGCCATGTCGCGCCCGACTTCGGTGTAATCCGTCTCTCCGGGCAGCGCACCCACGCAGAAATCCTTGGTCTTGCTCTCCACCGAATAGCGCAGGGAGACGGGGAAGTCCTCTCCGCACGCCGCCTTGATCGCTTTGACGATCTCGACGGGGAAGCGGTATCTGTTCTCGAAACTGCCGCCGTATTCGTCCGTGCGTTTGTTGGTATACGGCATGGTGAACTGATCGAGCAGATAGCCCTCGTGCACCGCATGCACTTCCACGCCGTCCACGTCCGCATCCTTGCACAGCTTGGCTATGAGCGCGAACGCCTCCACCATTTTCTTTATCTCTTTCACGGTAAGCGCACGGCAGGTAACGTCTTCAGCCCACCTCGAGGGCAGTTCGCTGGGGGCGGCGCACAGATACGACGCGTTTATGAACGGTTTCGCGAGAGCGCCTATGAATTTATTTTTGAGGAGTATCTTGAGCGGCTCGGTGATGGCGAACGATCTTCCGAATCCGGCGGTAAGCTGCACGAACAGCTTTGCTCCGGTTTTATGTATCTCCGCCATATACTCCTTGAGCTTTTCGAACTTCTTTTTGCCCTTATAAAGCCACTTGCCGAGGATCATGTCCTTTATGGGCGCGATGCCGGGGATGATGAGCCCGACGTTGTTCTTCGCGCGTTCGAGGAAGAAATTGGCTGCTTCCTTGTCGAAGTGGTTGGGTTCCATCCAGCCGAACAGCGAGGTCCCGCCCATGGGGCAGAGCACAATGCGGTTCTTTATCTCCACGTTGCCTATTTTCCAGGGAGTGAAGAGCGCTTCGTATTTTTTGTCCATTATTCTCTCTCCTTATCTCTTTATGTGTAAATATTATATCTCAACCCGCCCGAAATGTCAATAGTGAATTTCGCGAAAAGGCAGAGATACGATAAGATCGGGAGATACGCATCCATGCCGTCCGCCGCGGATATTTTCCGCGGCGGACGGTTTTTTCGTGCCTGCGTTTCCTTGTTTTTTCTTCGCAAAGTGTCAATTTTGCCGTTTGCGCGCATAGCTGTGCCAAAACTATTGATTTTCGGAAAATCCGTGTTATCGTCTTCGTGTAACGATTCTTCGAAGGAGGAAAACGATAAAAGGGAAAGATGGTAAGGGATACAGCCGCAGGCGGAAAGCGGCGGCGGGAGTGTCCGCGGCGCGGACGGCGGGGAAGATCCGCACGACGAAAAAACAATAAAAAAGGAGAAAAAACGATCAATGGCAGCAAAAAGCAAAAAGGGCATAATCGGGCTGGTCATCTGCGCGGTATTGCTTGTCGCGATACTCATCGTGAGCATTGCGGTAGGTACGAATTTTGAGAACATCGCGCAGGCGAACGCTACAGCT
>USNB01000211.1 GCA_900555875.1 uncultured Eubacteriales bacterium | reverse complement strand
ACGCGCGAGGCGGAGTACGTGACCGCTTGCCCCGAGAGAGTGCAGAGTGCTGCTTGAGATGTGCAGCCGCCGGGCGGGAGCGTACCTCGGTCGCCGCAGCCCGGTAGGGCAAGGCGGAGTACGTGACCTCCCGCGGATGCGCGTATCAGCGGCGCTATGCACGCTCTCGGAGCACGTAGCCCGCATCAGCGGTATTATATGCCGTCCCCCTACGCAAAATGCGGTCTCTGACGAGACCGCATTTTGCGTTGATACTCTTAAGCAAGCTTAAGCGAGAGTAAAGGCATTCAGATCCAACCGACCCGAACCTTCGTAACGGATATACAGGGCGCTCTTTGCTGCGCCGCCATCGAGCGGCACGGCGGGAAGAGCCGTCCATTCGGATATGGAGAGATCTACGGGGAGAGTTGCCGCGGGTTCGCCGCCGTCCGTGAAAGAGACGACGAAACGGCCTTTACCTTTGCCGCGCACGGTAAGCGCGACCGAAGACGTTCCCGTAAGATCGAAATATTTATATCCCGCTTCCGAACCGTCGCGGATATTCGCGATATACTGATCGGGATCGCATTCGCGGTCGGTACCCGACTGGGTGAAATACGGGTGGCCGCCCTCGAAGCCGCGGAACACGCTGTAGAAACGGCCGCCCTTCAGGCAAGTCAGCGTGCAGGCTATACGCGCCTCATATGTGCCCTTTCCTTCGAGAGGTCCGCCGTTGAGACCGCAGCTCGTCACTTCCGCCTGATCGATGTGTCCGTCCGGCTTTATCGTGATCTCCTCTGCGCACGCCTGGCGGGAGAAGCAGTGACGGTTGGTCTGACGGTGGTAGAACACATAATACTTTCCGCACGCCTCCACGATGGAGCCGTGGGTGTTGCCCGTATAGTTGGCGGCGTCCTTTACGCCCTTGATGCCGCGCAGTCCCACGTCGCCGATACTGACGAGCGTACCGCCGAACTCGAAATCTCCGTCCGGCTTGTCGCTCACCGCATAGCACAGTTCGTGTCCGAGGAAGGACGAATATATGAAATAATACTTATCCCCTATCTTGCGCATGGAAGACGCCTCGAAAAACTCGTGCCCCTTGTACGGCGTGCCTTCCGAATTGTATACCGTCTTCGCGATGAACTTCATGGGCGTTTTTATGGTCATCATATCCTTTTCCAGCTTCATGACCATCGCGCCCTCTTTGCAGATGCGGTTACCGAGCGTGAGGCTGAACGGGAATCCTTTCGGACCGAAGCCCGAATAGAGATATACGTCGTCGCCCTCAACATATACGCCGGGATCGAACTGGAACGGATCGCCCTTGCGCCGTCCGAGGATCTGTCCGTCGGGATAATGCACGAATCCTATAAATTCATACTTGCCCGCCGGCGTGTCGCACACCGCCACGCCTATCTTGCCCACGAAGTCCAGCGCATAGTAAAGATAATATCTGCCGTCCGGTCCGCAGCATACGTCGGGCGCATACATGCTCTTCTTGCCCTTGGGGTTGTCGGGATCCTGCGTCTTGCGGTATATCACGCCCTCGCAGCGCCAATCGGAAAGATCGGTCTCGGGAGCGCTCCAGCACACATAGTCGTTCATACAGAACGTCTTTCCTCCGAAACGGTCGTGACTGCCGTATACGTAGATACGGTCGCCGAACTTATGCGGTTCGCCGTCCGGGATATATTCCCAGCTCGGCAGGTACGGATTGAATACCTGTTTCTTATTGCTCATCTGTTATTCTCCTCCTTTTATTTTCAGATACCGCGCATCTCGCGGAATACGTTCTTCATTGCGGGGTACACGGAATCGTACACGGCATACAGCCTGTCGTATGTGCCGACCAGATCGGGCTCCGGCTCCGTCACTCCGGAAACGCGCACACAAGCCTCGCACGCCTCTTTTACGCTGCCGTATTCGCCCGCTCCCGTCATCGCAAGCAGCGCCGCGCCGTATGCGGGACCTTTTTCCGTCGCGACCGTCTCCACGGGCACGCCGAGCACGTTCGCCACTATACGCCGCCACAGCGGACTGCGTGCGCCTCCGCCGCATATGCGCGTACGGGTGA
>USNB01000210.1 GCA_900555875.1 uncultured Eubacteriales bacterium | reverse complement strand
GCAGAAGCGGAAGCCATATGTTTTTATCTTCGCCGCCGAGATCGCGCTCGGTAAGCGGATGACGCTTATCCTCGCCTATTATCTCTACAGTGAGCGACGGTATGCCCAGCTTGCTCACGCACCAATCCTTATAACCTCCGGCGCTGCCGAGGTCGCCGCTCACGACGCGGTAGCCGAGGAACCTGCCCGCAGCCTCAGCGATACGACGGTCGCGCGCGAGCGCGGCTCCGCGCTGACCGAACTCGTAATATATCTCCCGCCCGAGCGCATGATAACTGAGAGTGAGCACGGGGCGCACCCGTCTCGTCATGCGGACGAGAGCCGCCGTCTCGGGTTCGCTCTCCGGGCTGTCTCCTATATGCGACGCCGGCGCGGGCGAAAGAAGGTTTCCACGCCCCTCGCCCCATCGCGCGTCGAAATTGCAATTCAGATCCACGCCCCTGCCGTTCGCTTTCCACATGGAAAAGTCGCGGTTCCCGCCGTTTATCGTCACAAGCCGTCCGGCGTTCGGAAAACGCTCGGCGCCCTCCTGCACGAGCAGCGCGCCGTCGGGATTCATCATGGGGATAAAGAATATCCCCATGGGCAGTTTTTCGCGGAGTAGCGCGGTCGCCTGCCGCACGACGAGCACGCTCGTGACCCACTCGCGCGCATGGATGCCGCCCTGTACGATGATCTGCGCGCCCTCTCGCGGCCCTATATGAAAGCATACGAGATGCGCGCCGAACAACGATCTGCCTATACTGCCGCACTCCGCTCCGCTGCGGCACAGCCGGCAGCAGTCGGCGCGAAGGTCGTTATAAACATACATACCGCATTATATGCCGCACCCGCCTGTTTTAAGCTATTTATGATAAGACGTTCCCGCGATTATCGAAAAAGCGCGGTAGAGCTGTTCGGCTGCGATCAGCCTCATGAGCCTGTGCGGATAAGTCACCCTGCCGAAAGATACTCTGAGATCCGCTCTGCGCCGCACTTCATCGGTAACACCGCGGCTTCCGCCTATAACGAACTGCACTCTGTCCGAACCGAGATATGCGCGGTCTATCGCCGCCGCCAATTCCTCGCTCGTGAGCAGACTGCCTCCTATGTCCGCGAGAACGACATAGCCGTTCAACGCGCCGACAAGCTCCCTGCTCTCCGTTTCCGCAGCCCTGCCGTCGTCCGGACGGTCGGGGATCTCGCGCACGGTCACAGAACAGTATCTGCCCAGACGTTTCACGTATTCGCCTATCCCGCGCGTCAGCCAATCCTCCTTGATCTTTCCGACGCACAATAATTCCAGCTTCTTCATGCGAGCATCCCCGAAACGAGCGAGGCTATCCACAGCGCCGCGCATACGGCGAACGACAATACGCAGAACACGCCGCCCGCCACCGTGCCGCCGTCGTCGGCATAATTGACGAAGCCGCTGTCCCGGTCGGCGTCCTTGAACGACTCATGGGGCGTGCCTTTACCCAGCCCGTTTATGATCGCGCGCAGTGCGAATATGCCTCCGACGCAAAGCGCTATGCTCACGATGACAAAGATGAGCACGCCGTACCATACGCCGCCCGCCGACGCAACCGCCGAATCCACTCCCGCGCTTATGACGGGGATCTCGAGCACGACGCCTACGGCGTTATTGAACGCATGAGCTATAACGGCGGGAAGTATGCTGCCCGTCCTTATCGTAAGGAACGCGAGCGTCGCGCCGAAAAAGAACTGATATACCGTCTGCTCGGGACGGGTGTGGATGAACGCGAACGTCAGTCCGCAGACGCACAGCATCAGTATGAGACGTTTTTTCTCCTCCGCCCGCCCGAACATCACTCCGAGAGAGGAAAGATGGCTGCCGCGGAAAAGCATTTCCTCGCACAGCGGCGCTATGAATATGGTCGTCGCCACGGTGAACGCTATGCCGTAAGGCGTGGTCATGTCAGACGACGACGAAGGCGTATAGCCTATCGCGGTGAGAAAAAAGCCGAAGGATATCGCAAGTCCGTAAAACGCGACGAGACTGACCGCCGCGACCGCAGGCGCGGCAAGGCATGCTTTCACGCCCGCGCCTCCGAGACGGTACTTCG
>USNB01000209.1 GCA_900555875.1 uncultured Eubacteriales bacterium | reverse complement strand
GCCGCTGCCGTTGAGCGTGTGCACGAAGCGGTTCTTGCCGTCCGCGCCCTTGCAGCGCGTCGAATTGCGGCGCGCCTGGTAATCGCGCGCGTTGGACACGCTGGACACTTCCTTATATATGCCCATGGACGGGATCCACACCTCTATGTCATAGGTGCGCGCCATGGAAGCGGAGCAGTCGCCCGCCGCGAGCTTGCTCAGGCGGAAATGCAGACCGAGTTTTTCGACGAGCGAGCATGCTTTCCCGACGAGTTCTTCAAACGCCGCGTCCGACTGCTCGGGCGTCGTTATCTGCACCATCTCGACCTTGTTGAACTGATGGCCGCGTATCATGCCGCGCTCCTCGCTGCGGTAACTTCCCGCCTCTTTGCGGAAGCAGGGCGTGTAAGCGAACAGTTTTTTGGGCAGCTCGCTCTCCTTTAATACTTCGCCCGCGTAGAGATTTACGAGCGCCGTCTCCGCCGTCGGGAGCATGAATTTCATCTTCGTGCGGTCGCCCTCCGCCTCGGGATTTTCCACCCAATACACTTCGTCGCGGAACTTGGGGAACTGCCCGGAGCCGTAGCCGCAGTTATACCCGAGCGCGAGCGGCGGGAGCAAAAACTCATAGCCGTCATTTATATGTTCGGACACGAAGAAGTTGAGCAGCGCCCACTCGAGCAGCGCGCCCTTGCCGCGGTATATCCAATGCCCCGAGCCGGACAGCTTGACGCCGCGCTCGTAATCTATCAGCCCGTGAGCGGTGCACAGAGCGACGTGATCGAGAGGTCTGAAATCGAACGAAGGTTTTTCGCCGAACACCTTCACGACCGAGTTGTTCTCCTTTCCGCCGGGAGCGAGGTCGTCGTCGGGCAGGTTGGGCAGTACGCTCACTGCATCCGTCAGCTCGCTTTCGACCGCGGCTATCTGCTTATCTATCTCCGCTATCTCGCCGCCTATGGCTTTCGTGCGCGCGATGATGTCCGAGACGTCCTTGCCCTCTTTCTTGAGCTTGGGGACCATGGCGCTCGCCTCGTTACGCTGTTTTTTAAGCTCGTCGCCTTTGACGATGAGCGCCCTGCGCTGCCCGTCCAGTTCGGCTATCCTGCCGAGGTCGGCGTCGCAGCCCTTGCGGGAGAGCAGTTCTTTCACCCTGTCGGGTTCGCTGAGTATGAGTTTGATGTCTATCATTTTTCGTTTTCCTCGCGTAAAACTGTATCTTTTTATGATTTTACCACATCATCGCGAAAAATACAATAGTTTTCGGGCAATTAGTCCGCAATTAAAAGGACCCGGCGCGCCGTGAGGGGGATGGCGCACCGGATCCGGTGATGGATAATATACCTTCAGCGGAAGAAAGCTCCGCGCAGGTAGTTCGTTTCTGCGCCGCGCAGCCGTCGGCGGCGGGCGCATCGCCCTGACGCGCCTTACTGCTTATCCGCAGGAGCAGGCTCGTCCGGCACCTTGAGCGCTTTCCTTATCGCAAAGACGCCCCAGACGACGGCGCCCGCCACGAGCACGCAGAGCAATACGATAAAGAATATCTGCCATATCGGCAGTCTGTAGCCGATGACTTCGCCGTTCATCGCATTGGAGTTGACGACCGCGTACAGCACGTTCTTGATGTTCTCGCGCAGCACTATGACGTCAGCCGTCGAACCTTCGTCCACCCATCTGTGTTCGTCGGTCGCGAGGTCTATATCGCCGCCGGCATATGCCATCTGACGGGTGTTCATGTAAGCGGGTATCGTGTTGAAGTCGGTGAGCACCATGCCTTCGAATCCCCACTCGTCGCGCAGGATCTCGGTGATGAGACGGTAGTCGCCGCCCGTCCACCTCGTTCCGATACGGTTGAACGAACTCATGACCGCGCGCGTCCTGCCCTCCTTCACGGCAAGCTCGAACGGGCGCAGATAGATCTCGCGCATAGCCTGTTCGGTGAGGTATGAGCTGTCGCCGGACACCGAACGGTGCGTTTCCTGCTCGTTGACCGCGAAATGCTTGATGAAGCAGAACACGCCCTTGTCCATGCAACCCTGTATCTGGCGCGCCGCGAGCTTGCCCGAGAGCACGCCGTCCTCGCTGTAATACTCGAAGTTGCGGCCGCCGAAGGGCGAACGGTGGATGTTCGCGCCG
>USNB01000208.1 GCA_900555875.1 uncultured Eubacteriales bacterium | reverse complement strand
GCTCGGCGGAGTGGACGGCGGGGATATAATACAGATATCCTATTTCCCCATAGTGGGTATGTATTTCTGTGCCGTAGGCACTATAGTTTCAGGCGTGATGATGCTCCTTAAGCGTGGTTGATACGGGCATTTACGCGAAAGCGCGGCGGGTGACCGCCGCGCTTTTATCGTGCTTGACAACGCCCGTGCGGCGGCGTTATAATATAAATATGGATACGGACGGCAGACTGAAAGAAATGCTCGCCGAGGCATACGGCGCCCGCGCGGAGGACATCTTCCGCGGTTTTTCCGTGCGCCGCAAGACCACGTTCCGCGCCAATACGCTGAAAACCACGCACGGGCGGGTAAGAGATGAACTCGTCGCCGCGGGTATTCCGTTCGAGGAGAAGAACGAGGCGTTTGCCGCGGAAGCGGACGATTACCGCCGTATATGCGCTCTCGGCATATACGGCCGCGGCGAGATATATATGCAGAATCTGTCGTCCATGCTGCCTCCGTACGCGCTGGGGGCGGAAGCCGGCGACAACGTACTCGATATGTGCGCCGCTCCCGGGGGCAAGACCTCTCAGATATCTGCGCTCTCGGGCGGAAGAGCGTTTATCACGGCGTGCGAGAAGGATCGTTTCCGCGCCGAAAGGATGAAGCACAATTTTGCCCTTCTCGGAGTGAAGCGCACGAACGTGCTCGTCTCCGACGCGCTTTCCCTCGATCCCGCGATGAAGTTCGACCGCGTGCTTCTCGACGCGCCTTGTACGGGCAGCGGTACGGTGACCCCTTCATCGCCGGGAAAGTTTTCCGAAAAGCTGCTTTCTTCGTGCGTAAAGCTTCAGCGCCGGCTGATAATGCGGGCGCTGGAGCTCCTTAAAAGCGGAGGCACTCTCGTGTATTCGACGTGCTCGCTGCTGCCCGCCGAGAACGACGGTGTCGCGTCTCTCGTTCTCGGCTCGGCGGATCCGGTGCCGGCGGGCGGGATCCCCGAAGGCGCTTCGCTCCTTCCTTCGTCCGTTCCGGGCGCTCTTCTCATCGCGCCGGACGAGTATTACGAAGGTTTTTTCGTCGCAAAATTCGTGAAAAGGCGATAGATGTAAAATTTTTGTAATATTTTGCGATACCTATTGCAATTTTCTCGCAAGATGTTATAATATATGTGACGGTCGGGTGATCGTTGTGTGACGATACATGAAGATATTGAATCATTTTGTTGCGGCGCTTGCCGTCTCCTTGATCATCCCGCCCCGCGGATATTTTATCCGGGGCGGGAATTTTTTATTTTCCGATATATTTTACAAATTTTTAATATTTTGATATAATTACGGAAACATGACGTGTTTATAATACTTAAGAAAAACGTATCCGGCGTCGGAGTGGCGGCGTCGGGCAGAGGAGCGGACATTATGATAAAGATACTCGTCGCCGAGGACGATAAGGCGCTTTGCTCGCTCGTATCGTCGGCGCTCAGAAACAAGGGATACGAGGTCACCGCTGTGCATGACGGAGGCAGCGCATACGATGCGTTCGTCGGAGGATCGTTCGATATGATCGTCACGGACGTCATGATGCCCGTTATGGACGGATTCGCGCTCGCCGAAAAGGTGAGGGAGGCGAGCAGGGATATACCGCTGCTTTTCATGACCGCATTGGATGACAAGCCCTCGAAAATGCTCGGTTACCGCATAGGGATAGACGACTACATAGTAAAGCCCTTCGATACCGATGAGCTTGTGCTCCGCATAGGCGCGGTGCTCCGCCGCGCACGCATAAACGCGTCGAGGGAGATAACGGCGGGCAATCTGCGGATGGATCTCGATGAGCACACCGCATATGTCGGAGGTAAAGAGCTGCCGCTGACGGTCAGGGAGTTCGACCTGCTGTATAAACTGCTGTCATATCCCAAAAAGACGTTCACGCGCGCGCAGCTCATGGATGAGTTCTGGGATTACGATTCGTCGGCGACGTCGAGGACGGTGGACGTATATATGGCAAAACTGCGTGAAAAGACGGCGGTTCCCACTTTCTTTTTTCGTCGAATTGTGTTATATTATTTAATGGTAACTTGTCGAAACCACTCGCACAGACCAGCGGACTCGCCGCAGGACCGGCCTTGACCGGAAAGAGGAGCAGAGCGCAGCT
>USNB01000207.1 GCA_900555875.1 uncultured Eubacteriales bacterium | reverse complement strand
ATCAGCTCCACGCTTCCCGCCGTGGATACGTGCGCTATATGCACCTTCGCTCCGAGCGATTCGGCAAGTACTATATCGCGCGCCACAGCTATCTCCTCCGCCGCTCTGTTTATACCGCGAAGACCGGCTATCGTCGCATTCACGCCTTCGTTGACGACGCCGTCGCCGCTGACGGAACGTTCTTCCGCATGATCGATGAGAAGAAGATTGAACGTCTTTGCGTATTCGAGAGCGTTCCGCATGACGCCGCTGTCCGATACGGGACAGCCGTCGTCGCTGAACGCCACGGCGCCCGCTTTCTTGAGCGCGGACATCTCCGTGATCTCTTCCCCCTTCATGCCCTTCGTGATACAGGCTATGGGATACACCCTTGCATATCCCGCTTCTTCGCCGCGCATGGAAACATATCTGACGAGCGCGGGATCGTCTATCACCGGAGAAGTATTCGGCATGCATGCTATCGACGTATAACCGCCGTATGCAGCCGAACGCGCGCCCGTTTCGATAGTCTCTTTATGCTCGAAACCCGGCTCGCGCAGATGGCAGTGCATGTCGACAAGCCCGGGCATGACGTATTTGCCGGAAGCGTCGATCACGGTATCCGCGGTCACATCCGAACAATCTCCCACCTTGACTATCCTGCCGCCGTCTATATATACGTCAGCCGAATTTTCCGACGTATCGATGACTCTGCCGTTTTTTATAAGTATGCTCCCCATTTTACCGTCCTCCGATAAGCAGATCCATTACCGCCATACGCACGGCGACGCCGTTCGTTACCTGTTTGTTGATCACGCTGTTTGGTCCGTCCGCAACGTCGCCGGCGATCTCGACTCCTCTGTTGACGGGACCGGGATGCATGACGAGCGCATTTTCGCATATGCCGTATAACCTGTCCGCCGTTATCCCGAATTCCGCCGTGTATTCGGCAAGCGAAGGGAACAGCCCGGATTTCTGACGTTCGCGCTGTATGCGAAGTCCCATGACGACGTTCGCCCCGATAAGCGCCTCCTCTATGTCGCAGCAGACTTCGCAACCCAGCTCTTCGACTCCTTTCGGGATGAGCGTATAAGGAGCGACGACTACTACTTCCGCGCCCAGCTTCGACAGCGCCCAGATATTGCTGCGCGCTACGCGCGAATGCTTGACGTCGCCGACAAGCACTACTTTAAGCCCCTTTATCGTGCCGAAATTCTCGCGCATGGTAAACAGATCGAGAAGGCTCTGCGTGGGATGTTCGTTCATGCCGTCGCCCGCATTGATGACGGAAGCCCTTACGTGCGAAGCGAGAAGATCGGGCGCTCCCGCCATGGAATGACGTATCACTATCGCATCCGTTCTGAGCGCGTCCAGCGTCCTTCCCGTATCTATGAGCGATTCGCCCTTCTGTACCGACGACGTCGCCGCGGATACAGACATCGTGCGCGCGCCGAGACAGCGGGCAGCGGTCTCGAACGAGTTTTTAGTGCGCGTACTGTTTTCATAAAACAGAGTAGTAACGCATTTGCCAGAAAGGTTATTAAGCTGTCTGCCGCCGACGAAGGCCTCCTTCATGCTCTCCGCATGATCGAGTATCCCCGTAAGTTCTTCGACGGTCATGTCCTTAAGTCCGAGTAGATCTTTTTTTCTAAACATCTTTTCCGTCCTTGGTGCGTAATACGCGAAGTACTTTTTCGAATATCGCGGGCGGAGGAGCGGTAAACGTCATTTCCTCGCCCGTACCCGGGTGAACGAACGTGAGCGATTCGGAGTGGAGCAACTGTCCGTGCGTACCGTAAACCGATCCCCTGCCGTATTGCTCGTCGCCCGTGACCGGATGACCTAAATATTTGGCATGCACCCTTATCTGATGCGTTCTGCCCGTAAGTATGCGGAAACGCACGAGATCGTGCCCTTCCAGCCGTTCGACGCGTTCGTAATCTGTGATCGCGCGTCTGCCGTCCGGCACTACCGCCATCAGCCGCCTGTCGCGCGGGCTCCTGCCGACGGGCGCGTCTATCCTGCCTTTGTCTTCCTTCAGATGCCCGTCCACGATGGCGATATATTTCTTTATGACGGTCCTGTCTGCGATCTGCCGCGACAGCGACAGATGCGCTCTGTCATTCTTAGCGACTACCATCACGCCGCTCG
>USNB01000206.1 GCA_900555875.1 uncultured Eubacteriales bacterium | reverse complement strand
TGCTGTCTCTGATAAAGTCGCGGACGGGCAAGCCGGGCAATACGATGCTGAAGGGCAGCTCGATGCGCGGCGAACAGATGATAGGGCGCGGAGTGAACTCCATCGAATGGTCGGACGCGAACGGCTATCGCGATCCCGCCGCGCTCGGAGCTTTTGCCGACGCGCTCTACCGCGACATAGGGTTAAAGGGCAATAATCCGCTCTTTCTCGGGCTGGGTGCGCTCGAATGGCGCGTGTCCGCGGGCAAGGATGAGTTCCGCGACGTGCTCACGCCGCTGGTCATCTTCCCGGCGCTCCTCGTGCGCGGCGGTGCGGGCAGTCCCATATCGCTGGAGTTCCCGGACGACGAGGTGTATCTCAATCCATGTCTTTTCGCAAAGCTGCGGGCGATGAAGTACAATGACGTGGCGGACGGTTTTCCGCTGCCGGCTTCGCTTGCGGACGCGGACGACCCGATAGACATATCCAAACTCGATCCCGCTTACTTCCTGACGGTGGAAAAGTATATAACCGAATGCCGCGGATCGGATGAATCGGTGTTCCGTTTCGTGAGCGGAGTCGCCGCTCTCGCGCGTTACGATCACGGCGATGTGTGCATGTACCGCGATATCCGCGCGAACAGGGAACGGCTGGAGACCAATGACAATGTGCGGCGGATATTCTTCCGCGACGGCATGGCGGCGGAGCCGCGCACGCCCGACCGCGATCTTCGTCTGCCGCTTGCGCGCGACAGCGTGCAGGAGGAACTCATCGGCCGTATAGCCGCAGGCGAATCGCTCATCGTAAAAGGTCCGCCGGGCAGCGGCAAGACGCAGACGATATCCAATCTCATATCCGCGCTCATGGGCAAGGGCAGGAGCGTGCTGCTCTCATCCAAGAAATTATCCGCGCTCGGCGAAGTATACGCAAAACTGCCGGATAAGCTCCGTCCTTTCGCGATGCTGCTGGAGAGCGAAACGGAAGCGCAGGCAGCCAATATGCGTCCCGAAGCGGTGACGGCGAAGCTGAAGGCGCTCGTCCGCGCCCGCAGGAATTACCGTATGCCGGGCGAGGACGTATACGGCGCGCGCAGACGCGCTCTCGGCGCGATGAGCACGGCGTCGCGTTTCATAGAGGACTATCGCCGCACGATGTTTGCGGAAGGCACTGTCGCGGGGCGCAGCTATTATAAGGCGCTGGACGTGCTTTGCCGCGGCGAGGTACTGCCCGCGCTGCCCTTTATCCCGCCCGAAGAGGCAAGGGGAATAAGCGCGGAGGAGTACGAACGCGCATGTGAAAACGTCGCGGAGTCGGCGGGTCTGCTCGATTCGCTGACGGATAACGGCAGGCATGAGGCGGCATATTGTCCTTATATCGGCATACGCGACGATGCGGATACGGAATCGGTGCGCGCCGCCCTTGCGGAGCTTGCCGGAAGGGCGAAAGAGCTGCTTTCCGTTACGGAAGGAGAGGGGGCGGACGATTTTTCGCTTTCGGATATCGCGGCTATATCGCGGCGCTGCCTTTCGGAAGACGAGATAGCGGCGGCATGCGCGTGCGGAGCGGACGCGATCGGGCGCATATCGGAGGCATATGCCGGAATGCCGGCTTCGCCTTCCTGCGAGTTCGCGCCTTTCGACGGGATGGAAAGCGCGCTCGAACGGCTGGAAAAAGCCGTGCCGCTCGCCGAGGGGCTGACCTTGCGCGAACTGAAAAGCGTTGCGGACAATGACGCTCTGTTCGAGGGCATGGATCGCGCGCTGCTGTCCAATGTCGAGGGCGTGCTCGACGAAACGGACGCGCTCATCGCGGACGCAAAGGTGCATTATTACAATGCGGCGGCGGTGTTCGGAAGAAAGGAAGACCTTACTGAGGAAAAAATAAAGAGCATACTCTCGTCGCGCGAGGCTCTGTCCAAATACGAAAACGGAGGCAGGACAAAACCCGGACTTATGGATTTTGCCGCCAGACGCGCGATAAAAACTCTCGCGCCGCTGTGCATAGGCGGACCGGTCGGACTGCCCGCGCTCGCTGCCGCCGTGAAAGAATTCTGCACGGCTGACGGAGAGGAACGTACCGCGGAAGGACTGCGCGGAAGGCTCGCTTCCATAATGCACATGCGGCTGACGGAAGAGCAGGAGAGATGCGTGAGCGTGAT
>USNB01000205.1 GCA_900555875.1 uncultured Eubacteriales bacterium | reverse complement strand
GACCCGTTTCCCTCGATCTTGCACCGGATGGGGTTTACATGGCATCCCGCGTTACCGCGGGATCGTGTGAGCTCTTACCTCACCGTTCCACCCTTACCGAAAAGTTTCGGCGGTTTATTTCTGTTGCACTTTCCTTGGAGTCGCCTCCACCGGTAATTAGCCGGCATCCTTGTCCTGCGGTGTTCGGACTTTCCTCGGCAATGCCGCAGCCGTCCGGTCATCTCAATGATCATTATATATCATTCATATAAAAAAATCAAGCGATAAACAGCGTTCCCGATCATGTATATATGATCGCGGCAGTGGGAATAATCGGCATTATGATATCGGCTGTTTTTATTGCTCTTGCAGCGCTCGCGGTGGTTGCCGTGATCATATGCGTAGTGTATATATTGTCCGTAAGTACGGAAGAGGACGCTTTCGATCTGCCGAAAAAGCTGACGGAAAACGAGATAAGGGCGATGGTCCGCTCTTTGTGCGCTCCCGACGAAAAGGGCAGAGCGGAACGCGAATTCGCGCTTTCCGAAAAGTATTGCAGAAAAGCATATTCGATACTTATCGCTAAATCCGAACGAGGCGAACCGCTTGAGGATTACGAGAGGATATTCGCCGATTCGCGCATGTCCGTATTGCGGGCGGCGAAGGAGGTCAGAAGCGCCATGCCGCTGCTCCGCAGACTGCCGCCGCGGAAAGAGGGGGGCATATTGTCGTTTGCCGCCGTCGTCGCGCGCAGCTACGGCGGGATAACGGACAAAGACGTCATATCGTCGTGCGTTGCGGAACTCGGCGCCAAAAGACAGCTGACATGGATGGAAATATGCGCTCTTCGTCCGGCTTTCAGACTTGCGTTGCTGAGCGAGATATCCGTTTATGCTTCTAAAATAATATTTCGCGACAAAATGATACGTCGCGCCGCCGCGGACGCGAGGAATAACAGATTCGACGGGAGTCTGGCAATGTATGCTTCATATGTGAACGCATACTGCCGCATAAGAGGAGACGCCGATATTCGAGGGATGCGGACCGGCTCTGCCGCAACTGACGATATGCGGATGCTTGCCGAATACGGCGCGGGGATGGCATGTATCGCCGACAGTCTGCGCAACGACATTTTCACGGACGAGTTTCTCATATCTCTGTCGCCGGCGGCGACCGAATTCATCATGCGCGGCAGCAGTTTCGGCAAGTGCACCGTGGGGACGCAAAAGGCATTGTTGGAACTCAACGGCAGGGCAGCGGCGTCGGATGGCATCAGTGAGGAAATGTCGGCGGCAAAGATCTGCGACCGCGCCGAAGATTCCGGACGGGATATATCCGAATTCCTGATGCCGGATACTCATTCGCACGTACTTTCATTCACGATGTTGCTTTCGCTTGCGCTGACTACGGCTGTTTGTGCGGCTGCGGTCTTTATCGCGCCGCTGCCATACGGAGCGATATGCGCCGCGCTCTGCGCGCCGGGCGCCGTTCACGTATTTTTCGGCATCTGTGTCAGGATAGCAGCCCGGTCGAAGCGCGATGTGCCGGTGCTTGAGGTGGCAAGGGATAAGTACCCAAAAAAGCAAACCGCGCTTGTCGCGTGCATGGCGCTGAAATGCGACGAAGACATAGACGCGGCATACGATAAAATCATGACGGTCATGTATGCGTCTATGAGCGACGACATGTACTACGGCATACTTGCGGACTGTGTGAGCGGATATACTCCCGATGAGGCGACGAAAAAAATAAACGGACTGAATCTGCCCGCGCATACGTTCTTTCTTCTTCGCCGTTCTGCCGAGGACAGGAAGCGCGGAGCGATCGTCGCATTCAACAAGGCGATATTGTCCGGGAACTATTCGGACTATGCATGCGCGGCAGGGGAAACGGCTCCGTTCGAGTACGTTATAACTCTCGATTCCGACACGTCGATCATAAATGCCGAACGCCTCGTAGGCATAATGGAACATCCGTATAATTCTCGGTACGCCGTCATGTCGCTGTCGCCGTGCTGTTCGTTCAGCGGGCGCAAGACATTGTTTTCGCTGATCGAAGGAGACAATGCCGGTATTTCTCATTATGGCGGAGGAGCCGGCGCTCTCGCAAAGATCTCCGGCATTGCGTGCTATTCCGGAAAGGGGATATACCGGGTGCGCGAATTCGACCAAAGAACGGGGAGC
>USNB01000204.1 GCA_900555875.1 uncultured Eubacteriales bacterium | reverse complement strand
CTGGAGCATGACGGAGGACGGCAGACCGGGCACGGTGTTCGTTTATGACAAGATACACACGCGTTTCGGCTATCGATGGACGCATCCCGTGCATGAGGTGCTCGAGCGCACGGACGGCAGGGCGGAAAGGCGGGTGAGGGCGCGCGGCGTGTTCCTCGAGCACCGTCCGGATAAGTCCAAGAGCCGCGAGATGTATCTGCCCCTCCTCGAACTGTCCGTTGCCGAGTGTCCGGACGACGACCGCAATATGCACTACCTCGGACGCGAATATATGTTCCGCGGGCGTTGGGAGGACTGCATACGCACGCTGCGCCGTCATCTTTCGCTCCCTACGGCGGTATGGAAGGATGAGCGTGCGGCGTCGCTGCGGTTCATAGCTCGTTCTCTGCGCATGCTCGGCAGGACGGCGGAGGCTCGCGACAGCTACCTCCTTGCGATAGCCGAAGCTCCGTATCTGCGTGAGCCTTATACGGATCTTGCCGAAATGCTGCTCAGCAGCGGCGAGATGTACGGCGCGGCATATTTTGCGCGTTGCGCGCTTGCGATAACGCAGCGTCCGGAGACGTACATCTGCGAGGAAAAGGCATGGGGAAGCATGCCGCACGACATACTGTCGGTAGCATTGTATTATACGGGCGACGTGCGCGCCTCACTCGAAGAGGCGGAAAAAGCGCTGTTGTTCGAGCCCGATAACGAGCGTCTTGCGCGGAACGTGCGCCTTATACGCGCTGCGGCTTCTTCCGCTTCGGAAAAGGGAAAGTAAAACAAACGCTTTATGCGTCGGTACGCTCTAATCCGTATACGGCGACGGCAGAGACGGTGCATACGACGGAAAGACCGCCCTCCCTTTGCAAGGGAAGGGCGGTCTCCGATCATTTTACCAACGTGCTTCCTATGATATACACGTTGCCGCCGCTTTCGTATTCGGTACTGTCTGCCGTCTGCTGCGGACCCGATCCTTCGGGACGGTCGCTCTGTTCGTGCTTTTCGGGAGGGGAAACGAACGTAACGTTTACCGATGCTCGGTATATCACTTTCCCCGGGGTGGAAAAGCCGTCCGCATAGCAGTGATTCTCTTTCACGCGTACCGGTCTGCCTCCGCCGAGTTCTCCGGCGGCTTTGCACGCGTTATCTATGGCGAGCGATAACGCTTCCGTCCGTCCGTCGTCCGTTGACAGCGTATATTCGCAGCTTCCCGTATTTACACCGGCGGATGTGAGCGCACGCATGGCGTCGTTGACCGCGGAAATATCCGTAAATACGAAACGCATGTTGATATATACTCTGCATTCTCCGTGTCCGCCGCACGTCGAACGGTTCAGTTCTGAGGCGTTGCCGAATGGAGCAAACGCTTCGGCGGCGCGCGAAGCGATCTCTTCGCATTTATCCGCGGCTTCCGACGGGCTGTCGGCGACGGATGTGACGTATCCGTTTATTACGGCGCCGTCGGCGTCGGCGGTATATTCGGCCTCTCCGCTTACGGTGACTACGGGCAGTTTAGTGCGTTTGTCGTCAGGTGCGTCTGCGGCGCTTGCGCCGAGACCGGCGCTGCCGCGGGCGGCACAGAGAAGGAGGACTATAGCCGCGCAGATAAAGGCGGCAATGGGGATGACAATGGAAATCTTTTTCATGTGTATTCTCCTTATGTAACCGAAGTATGTGCACGCGATTGGAAAAATATGTAAATCGCCGGATACGGACCGCAAAAATATCGCGCATGCCGTTATGACAGGATAAGGCTATATTTTGTCCTTTTCGTACAACAGACACACGCCGCAATAAGTTGAGAACGGCGTATGAAAGTAGTATAATATATACGATCGGAACAAAATGATGTCCCGGTGAATAACAATGGAGGTCAACGTTCGTGAAAAAGACTGTCAAGGGCAAGATCTACGATACCGATAATATGACGGCGGCGGCTAAATCCGTGCACGGCTGCTTCGGCGACGATGCGGGTTATGAGGAAGTGCTTTTCGCGGCAGAGGACGGAACCATGTTCCTTTACGGCCGCGGCGGCAGCGCTTCTCCTTATCCGAAAGAGAAGCTGACCACGCTCAGCAAAAAGAAAGCCGACGAGTGGAAGAGCGCCAACGCGTAATGACGCCGGCAAACCGACGAGTATTTTCGTCTTCAGCCTGCCCGGACGCAGTTATACATGCGTGCGG
>USNB01000203.1 GCA_900555875.1 uncultured Eubacteriales bacterium | reverse complement strand
AGTACTCGCTCAGGACGAGGACGTCAACGTGCTCGTGCTCGATACCGAGGTGTACTCCAACACCGGCGGTCAGGCTTCCAAGGCGTCCCCTACCGGTTCCGTCGCAAAATTCGCGGCTGCCGGCAAGCGCACCAAGAAGAAGGATCTCGGCATGATGGCGATGAGCTACGGTTACGTATACGTCGCTCAGTGCGCGATGGGCGCCAGCCAGCCTCAGCTGCTCAAGGCACTCACCGAAGCAGAGAAGTACGACGGACCTTCCCTCGTCATCTGCTATTCCACCTGTATCAACCACGGTATCCGCAT
This sequence comes from uncultured Eubacteriales bacterium, assembly GCA_900555875.1. Taxonomy (GTDB): domain Bacteria; phylum Bacillota; class Clostridia; order Christensenellales; family Pumilibacteraceae; genus Protoclostridium. The sequence continues at coordinate 1,877 of USNB01000203.1, read as the reverse complement.
GGATATGGGTCAGATGGAGCAGAAGAAGGCGGTCGAAGCCGGCTACTGGCAGCTCTATCGCTACAACCCCGATACCGGATTCACTCTTGACTCCAAAGAGCCTACGGCGTCCTATCAGGACTTCCTCATGGGCGAGACGAGATACAAGTCCCTCAAGGCTTCCAAACCCGAGATCGCGGGCGCGCTCTTCGAAAAGGCGGAGAAAGACGCGAAAGTCCGTCTCGAATCCTACAAGATCAAAGCCGAAGAGAGCAAAGAAGCCCAGGCGAATAAGTAAACGCACATCCGAAATAAACGGATAACGAGAGCGGCGCTCCATGACAGGAGCGCCGCTCTCCTTTTGTCTCCTACCTGTCCTGTCGCACGGCAGACGACAGCGCGAAGCAAGCGGAGACCGGAATATCGGCGTCACAAGCATTCTGTGAAAATTTCTGTCACAAACCTTTCACATTATATACTTATTCCGTTGACTTGCAATGCCCGATATGGTATAATCCAAAATAGTTAAAAGATTTTAAGTAAATTTTTTTAATAAGCTGTGCGCTGCGCGGCGCCCGGCAAAGATGAGGTACTGCCGCCATGGATAAAGCCGAGATCGAAAAAGACATCGAAAGGGATTTCGAGATCATATACAACGAGTTCAGGCTCAGACTTTACAAGCATATATTCGGGATAATCGGCGAAAAGGCGGGGTCGCTGTCGGCGACCGAGTATTTCGCGGCGGAGGTCGTATATCTGCTCGGCGATCCCACGGTGACGGAGTTCGCGGAGCATCTCAATATATCGTCGCCCAATGCAGCGTATAAGGTGCGGTCGCTCATCGAGAAGGGGTATCTCGTCAAGACGCGCACGGAAGACAAGCGCAGCTATCGTTTGTCGGTAACCGAAAAATTCACCCGTTACTATCACAAAGAGGACAGTTACGGGGCGTACATAACGAAAATGCTCGAAAAACGGCTGACGGACGAGGAACTCGAATACGTCGGCAGAATATTCAGGCGTTATATAGAACAAATAAATCTTGAAAAGGAAAAAGAAAAATGTTGAAGATCGTAACCGATTCCGCAGCCAATCTCACGGCGGAAGAAGCAAAAGACATGGGCATAGACGTACTGCCCTTCCCCGTCATATTCGGAGACAAGACCTATCTCGACGGCAAGGATCTCTCCGTAGACGAATTTTACGGAAAGCTCGTAAGCGACCCCTCGCATCCGCACACGTCGCAGTTAAACGTCGCCGAATTCGAGGAGCTGTTCTCTTCCGTTTCTCCCGACGAAGAGCTGCTCATAATCCTGCTCTCTTCCGCACTTTCGGGCACCGTAAACAGCGCAAAACTTGCGAAGGAAAATCTCGGGCTGGATAACGTTTACATATACGATTCGCTGGGAGCGACGGTAATGGAAAAGATGCTCGTGCTCGCGGCGTACAAAAACCGTGACAAAAGCGCAAAGGAAGTGATCGCACTGCTCGACGATCTGCGCTCGCGCATGGAACTTTACGCTATAGTGGATACGCTCGACTACCTCTATAAAGGCGGACGTCTTAAAAAAAGCACCGCCGCTATAGGCAAGCTGCTCCGCATAAAGCCCATAGTTACGGTGTCGCATGACGGCAAGGTCGAGCTGTGCGGCAAAGCCGTCGGCTCCGCTCTCGCGATAAAGAACGTTGCCAAACGCGTCGAAGCCGCGGGCGCCGATCCCGAATACCCCGTCATGTATCTCTATTCCGCGGATGACGCTCTCTGCCGCCGCATGATAAAAGCCGTTACACCGGAGACTTTCGACAACGATATAGCCCGGGCATCCAATCTCTGCCCCGTTATAGGCGTGCATATAGGCCCCGGCGCCGCCGGCGTATGCTTTATACGCAAGAGATAA
>USNB01000202.1 GCA_900555875.1 uncultured Eubacteriales bacterium | reverse complement strand
CGTGGCTCCGATAGAGGAGCTGACGTGCGAACGGCTCCTGCAGGCTGTGGAGAACATCATCCCGGGCATCGACCTCGACGGCATTCTTTCGGAGATGTCCGGCTCCATGAGCGAGGTGTTGTCTAACCTCGGGGACAGCTTCGGGAACTATGTGTTCGTGGCGAGCGATGCCGCATGATAATAGAACGACTTACAATAACCGATTACAGGAATTACGCGTCTGCCGAGGTCTGTCCCGGCAGGGGCGTAAACCTGTTTATCGGAGATAACGCGCAGGGAAAGACCAATCTTCTCGAGAGCGTACGCCTGGCGAGCGTGGGACGCAGTTCGCGCACGACGCGGTGGCAGGACCTGATACGTTGGGGGGCGGAAGCCGCCACGGTGAACGTCCGCGTGCGGAGCGCGGCGGGAGCGGACGAGGTGACCGTCCGTCTGGGCAAGGCAAAGTCCGTGCTCGTGAACGGCTATCCGATAGCCCGAATGGGCGAGCTCATGGGCGTGGTGAAGACGGTGCTGTTCACGCCGGATGAACTGCGTATAGTAAAGGAAGGTCCGGGCGAGCGCAGGCGGTTCGCGGATATCGCGCTGTGCCAGCTTTCGCGCGGGTATTTTTATGCGCTCACGCGGTATAACCGTATACTCGCGCAGCGCAATCGTCTGCTCAAAGGCGATCCGACGGATGCGGAACTGACGGTGTGGGACATGCAGCTCGCGAAAGAAGGCGCGCGCGTGACGCGTACCCGCCGCAGGTTTGCAGAGCGTATAGCCGTGCTCGCGGCAGATATACACGCCGAGATCTCCGGAGGGGAAAAGCTGGAGATCGGATATGAAGGCGCGGCGGGAAGCGAATGCGACGAGATAGAGCGCGGGCTTGCGGAAGCCCTTATGAAGAGCCGTGCGCGTGACAGGCAGTTCGCCGTGACTCACGTCGGGCCGCAGCGCGACGATCTTTCGATAAAGGCGGACGGCGTAGATCTGCGCTCGTTCGGTTCTCAGGGGCAGCAGCGCAGCGCGGCGCTGTCGCTGAAGCTGGCGGAAATGGAACTGATCGGACGGGAGAGCGGGGAATATCCCGTTCTTTTGCTCGACGACGTGCTGAGCGAGCTGGACGAGAGCCGCCAGTCCAAACTGATAGAAAAGATAAAGTCATATCAGACGGTGATCACATGCACTCATCTTACCGACGACGTGCGCGAACGCATAGGCGACGTGACGGAGTTCGTCGTGAGCGGCGGAACGGTGACGCCTAAAGGAGGATCCATTTGAAAGACGGTATATTCAGAGTAGCGGCGGCGACGCCGCACATAAAACCGGGCGACTGTGCGGGCAACGCCGAAAAGATCATGGCGCTCATGACCCGCGCGGAAGACGAAGGGGCGAGCGTGCTCGTTCTTCCCGAGCTGTGCCTTACCGGATACACAGCGGGCGATCTGTTCCTTCTCGACAGCCTTATAAGCGGTGCGGAAGAGCAGCTCGACCGCATCGTCGATCACACCGAAGGCAGGGATATCGTGGTCGTCCTCGGAGCGCCGGCAATGATGCGCGGCAAACTCTATTCCGCGGCGTACGTCATCAGCCGGGGCAGGGTGCTCGGAGTCGTTCCCAAAAAACATGTTCCGAATTATTCGGAGTTTTACGAGGCGCGTATGTTCGCCGCATACGACGGCGAAAACGATTTTGACGAGCGGCTCAACTGTCCGTTCGGTACGAAACTGATATTCCGCATGAAGAACGGTCCGCTCTCGATCGCCGCCGAGGTATGCGAGGATCTGTGGGTGCCGGACAGTCCGTCCGTGGAACACGCGCTCGCGGGCGCGCTCGTTATATGCAACCCGTCGGCGTCCGACGAAACGATATCCAAGGCGGATTACCGCCGCTCTCTCGTCGCGATGCAGTCGGCAAAACTTTGCTGCGCATATGTGTATGCCGACGCGGGCAAGGGCGAATCGACCACCGATACCGTATACGCCGGGCATAACATCATTGCGGAAAACGGCAGGATCGCCGCCGAGGGAAAGCTGTTCGAGGACGAATTTATTATATCCGATATAGATCTCGCGCATCTCGCGCATGACCGCCGCCGAATGACGAGTTTTGCCTGCGGCAGAAGAGCGGGATACGAGGAGATAACGTTCGAGCTCGAAGAAAGAGAGACCCGGCTTACGGAGAGACCGGTCAAAAACCCATTCGTACCCGCCGCCAAGGACGAACTTGACAGGCGC
>USNB01000201.1 GCA_900555875.1 uncultured Eubacteriales bacterium | reverse complement strand
CATAATAAATGCACCTCCTAAAGTTTTGTCTAACTTTTGGGGTGCATTTCACTCGGGCGGCTTTGCTTATATGAACTCTTCTAACTGAACTCTTCCAAAGCCCGAAGCAATATCTTCGCATGATCGAAGGCGATTCCTTCTCCGGTTACTTTGGTGCCGTTGACGTCCACTTTGCCGAAAGCGTCGCGGCGCACGTCGAGCGTAACGGTGACTGCCGCGCCGTCCGTTCCCGAAAGGGTAAGCGTCGTCAGATTGCCGTCCGTCGCGACGGAGACGGCATACCAATCCGCGCTCGCGGCGTCGTCTCCCCCCGTGACCGCGGGGAATTCGGGCAGCGTCGCGGTATAACAGACGGAGACCGTCCAGTCGCGCGGGTCGCGCCCGGGCGTGGACGCAGTATAAAACTGCCGCATGGGGATGCCGAATGCGCCCGTTTCCTCTTCGAGTTCGCGTGCGGCTGTGCGCTCCGTGCTCTCGCCCGGCTCCGCAAAACCGCCGGGGAACGCAAGCTCGCCTATGAACGGATGGTTGCCGCGGCGCACCATGAGCACGCATCCCTTGCAGAAGATGACGCAGTCGGCGGTCACGCCGGGTTTACGGTACTTGCCGGGATCATAAGCCGCGAGGAATTCCTCCAGCGTCTGCCCCTTTGCGTTTTTCTTATCGTTTTCCATTATTATTCCCTCCGTATGAGTATGGCCGCGTCCCGAAAACGGGCGCGGCCGCTTTTTTACGGTTCATTTATCCTTGCCGGTATCCGACGCGCCGGCATGCCCGGCGGCTGCCGGATCCGTTTTTACGGACTGCTGCGCATCGGATCGTTTCGCACGGTAGCGCGAAAGATATTTCGTCAGCCCGAGACCGAACGGCACTCCCCCTATGGCGAGCACCGCAAGCTGCCCGAGAAACACGAATACGGTCTGCAGCGGGTATGCCGCGGGAGCGGACGCCAGCACGGTGAACGTCAGCGGAACGATGAGCGCGTTGACGATAACGGGCGGGATCGCTCCGAGAAACACGCGCAGCTTACCGCGCTTAAGGAGTTTTCCTATTGCGTACGTCATCAGCGCGGCAATGAGCGTAGCCGTCGAGCCGAACGCTATGTCGAGCGGCGCGCTTATCAGGTTGCCGAGCAGACAGCCCACCCACAGACCTATCACGGCCTCTCCCCAGAACAGGGGAAGTATTGTAAGCACTTCGCTTATGCGGAACTGCACCGTCCACGTCGCAAACGATGAGAATGCGAACGCATAGGTCAGCCCTGTGTACAGAGCGGCGATCACCGCCGCGCGAGCCACGATCTTTGCGATCTTCAATTTTGACCTCCGTTTTTTATCCAAGGTATTCGGTGACTTGGGTAATATTTTGTATTGTTTTTAACGAATTTTTTTCGCGGAAACGGCGCAGCGCGCTTCCCTTGCCCGGAACGCCGGCCGTCAGCCCGAGAACGCGTCGTCCGCAATATCCGCGGAAGAAGAAACCGAGAGCGTTTCCGCCGTGATGCCCGTATGTCCGAACGCGCGCGAACCTATAGTCACGCCATCCGTGAGCGTAGAGGAGAACGTCCGCAGATCGAGAGAGCCGTAGAACGCCGTGTCGCCTATCGCGTTCACGCTGCCGCCGGACACCGTTTCGAGTGCGGAGCAGCCGAAGAACGCCTCGGAACCTATAGCCACCTCGGACGCGAGAGTGACCGACTCAAGCGAGCGGCAGTTCTTGAATGCGGAATCCCCTATGCTTTTGAGCGAGGACGGGAACGTCACCGACGTTATGCGGGAGCTGCCTTCAAACGCGCCTTCCGCGACGGCAACGACGGGAAGAGCCTCGTCGTGATCGGTATCGCCGTCATAATAATGACTGCTCGAGGGCAGCGTAAGCGCTCCTTCGGGAAGAAGTCCCGAGTACGTCACGTCGAGTATCAGACCGCCGAGTTCCTCGTCGTATTCGAACGAATAATATTCATACCTCGTATGCTCGACCGGTCCGTCTTCTCCGCATGCAGCAAAAGCGCACGCGCCGACGGCAAGAACGATACAAAGTACGATTGTGATCATTATCCTTTTCTTCATGGTTTTATAATATTATCATACCGCCGCCCCGCTGTCAAGCCTTTTTCTTGCGCACGAAAAGCGTGCGCACCGCTTTTTTCCTTGCGCACGCGCAAGGGCGGTGCGCTTCGTCTACACGCAAACCTTATCCTTGCGCACCGCTTTTATCCTTGCGCACGCGCAAGGGCG
>USNB01000200.1 GCA_900555875.1 uncultured Eubacteriales bacterium | reverse complement strand
CCGCATGCCCCTTGATAAAGCCGAGCGCCGCGCTCTTTTTCGTCCGCGCCGCCGCACCGGAAGCCTCCTCCCGGGCAGTACCGCCGTCTGCCCCGCCGGCGTTTTCCTTCGTTTCCCTGTCCGCGTCCGTGCCGCCGATATTATCCGTGTCCTCTTTATGTTTCATCCGCAGATATTTATATACCTTTTTCCGCCGAAAATCAAGCGTATGAGCATGACGGCAGCATAAAAATATTCTCGTTTTTCACGGAGATCCTTTTTGCGCGGCGCAAAACTACTCGTCGCGGAAACAATAAGAACGCATGAAAGAGATCGCCTATGATCCGTATCGCTTACCGTTTGCGGGATACGGACGCGCGGACAAAAAAATTCATACCCTCCCGTAAAGAGAGGGTACGATAAAGCTGCGTCATATCATCGCAAGCACTTCTTCCGCGTTGGTATCCGGCTTGACCTTGGGCATGGCTGCAATGACGATCCCGTTTTCATCGATCACGTATGTGGTTCGGACGACTCCGAGGAACGTTCTGCCGTACAGTTTCTTGTTCTTCCATGCGCCGTATGCTTTGATCACGTCGAGGTTTTCATCCGAAAGAAGGATGAACGGAAGAGAATATTTTTCCGCGAACTTCAGGTGCGACGCCCTGCCGTCCTTACTGATGCCGACGACGACGGCATTCTTTTCCGCAAATTCCGTATTTCTTGCGGCAAACGCGCACGCCTGGCGGGTACAGCCCGGCGTATTGTCCTTCGGGTAGAAGTAAAGCACGACCTTCTTCCCGCGGAGATCGGACAGCGAGACCGGATCTCCGTTTTTGTCCGGAAGCGTAAAATCCGGAGCCTGCATACCTGTTTCTATCATATCCTTCAACTCCCGTCCGCCATAGCCTCGGGCTTGATGTAGCCCTTGCATACGGCGAGAAATTTATCGTTGTATTCGTCGAGGAACTCGCATGCCGTGCGTATGAGATATACGATCATGCTGCTCGTTATAAGGCTGTCGCGATAGCTCGTGACGAGCTTGTAATTCACGCTGCCGCTGTCCGCGTCGTACTCGAAGCAGCCCACCGCCATTTCGAAATTGGCGCGGCACACCGCGTGTGCGCCCGCAAGACGCTTATCTTCGGGGAACACGAAAGGAAGCTGCGACAATATGCGTATGAGCTGGCGTTCGGTGTCGTCGCAGACCACGAACTGCATGGGGATATCTTCCCCTCTCACGCCGAATGTCACGACGTTGTCCTCGGGATGTTTGTCGTAATTCCATCCCATACCGTCGAGCGCCTCGCAGATGATGCCGTACGCCCGGCTTCCGTTCACACGATCTTCCGCCATGATCTTCCCTCCTTCAGGATATGTATTCGGCGACTTTGTCGCAGCTCATACCGCTTTTGATCACGTGCATGAACTTATCGTTATAAGCGTCCACGGTGTTGCACGAAACGAGAAGCATGTATTCGAACATCGCTTTGCTCATGAGACTGTCCAGAAAACAGGACGAAAGGCGGAAAAGTATATGCCCGTCGTCGTAATTGAAATCGAAACAGCCGTCCACGATACCGTTATTCGCGCGGCACACCGCCATTACGATCGCATCCCGGCTGATCTCCGGAACGTCGAAAGGCAGGTGGGACGTCAGATACGCCATATGCGTGTCCGCGCTTACGTTCATCGTGATATTCATGGGGATATCCTCGCCGCTCACTCCGAACCTTACGGTGAATTCGTCGTCGTTTCTGTCGTAATGCCAGCCCCTGTCGTCAAGCATTTCGCACATCGTGCGGAACGCCGCGCGCGCCGCCTTGAGTTCTTTCTCGTCTGCCATCGTTTCTCCTCCCTGTCCGTCTTATTTTCAGAATCCTATCCGTCTCATCCGGGGCGTACCGAACGCGAAATCCTTATCCGCGCACGCCTGCTCGAAATCGTCCTTGGTAAGCGTGATATCCGATCTTCCGGCGAGCTGACTGCGCATCGCCGCTTTCGCCCACGTGCGTTCGAAAAGATTGCGCACGAAACGCGCGTTGCCGAACTCCTTGGAGTTCAGTACGTCTGCCGGGATGTTTTCAAAATAGCGGCGCGCGGCGTCCAGCATATCCGCATTCGCGCCGAAGCGCTTGCCGAGCATGGACTTGAATATGAGATAGAGTTGTTCTCCGTCGAAATTGGGGAACTCTATCGTATACGGCATGCGGCTCTTCAGCCCCGCGTTGCTTTCCATGAGCTTATCCATGTCCTCGGTAT
>USNB01000199.1 GCA_900555875.1 uncultured Eubacteriales bacterium | reverse complement strand
CCCGTATCAGCAGTGCTATGTGCCATTCCCGAGGGAGCTTACCTACGTCGCCGAGCAAGCGACACGCGCGAGCCGGAGTAAATGACCGAGCACGCAGCCCGTATCAGCGGCGTTATATGCCGTCCCCTCATACGAATTTATTTACAAGCCTCGGTAAGAGCGGCATGCCAATCGGGGAACTGCCTGCCGATGAGCACGGGGGCGCCGTCCGACATCGTTATGAAGCAGTGTTCGCTCGTGGCGGTCGCGAATCCTCTGCCGGTCGCGCGGTCGCGCATGACGTATGACAGACACAGGCGCACGCCTGTGTACCGTTCGAACGTCACGACCACTTCCATCTCGTCGCCGAAACGCGCGGGGCTTTTGTATTCGACGGACAGCCTGAGTACGGGACCGGCGAAGCCGCGCTCCTCCATGCCCTTATATTCGCAGCCTATCTGCGACAGCGCGTCCACGCGCGCATCCTCCATAAAATGAACGTAATTGGCATTGTTGACCACGCCCATCATATCGCAGTCGCGATATAATACGGTGTGGATATACGGCTTTGCCGTCATATCGATCCCTCCGTAAAACTCATATATTCCGCCTCGCCCGTAACGCAGACGAGATATGTTTCGCCGTCCGCCGTCATCTCCCTTTCGGTAAAGCGTCCGGAGACGTCGATGCCCGAAAGAACGGCGTCGATGCCTTTCCCTTCACGTTTTATCAGCGCTTCCTTGCGCGTCCATATGCGCAGCAGCTCGCGGGAAGGATCGTTTGCCGAACGCACTGCGGCAGCCTCATCGGCGGAGAAGAACCTGTCTGCGAGCATAGCCGCATCCGGCATTTCCCTCACCTTTGCGACGTCCGCGCCCACGGGAGCGTCGGACAGCGCGCACACCGCGAGCGACGCGGAGTGCGACACCGAAAAGTGAAGGCGCGAGCCTTCGAGATACGGCTTGCCGCCGCGCTCCGCGCCGAAGCGCAGGCGCGTAGTATCCTCGCCCGCCCGGCGAAGAAGCAGGAGCAGAGCGTAAAGTCCGCATACGCTCTGCTCCGCGCTCGTTTTGTTTCGCTTTTCGGCTCTGCCGCGCACGTAAGGCTCCGCAAGCGGGAATGCCGCAAGCACTTCCCCGAGCAATCCGCCGCGCACGCGTACCGCCGTAAATATCGTCAAAGCGGGAGATTGCCGTGCTTTTTGGCAGGCAGGCTCTGCTTTTTGTTCTCCAGCATGAGAAACGCGCTGACTACTCGCGATTTGGTCTCCTCGGGAAGGATGACCTCGTCCACGAATCCGCGCGCAGCGGCGACGTAAGGATTCATGAACTTCTCCTCATACTCCGCTATTATCTCCGCACGCGCCGCCGCCTTGTCCTCGGCAGCCTCTATCTTCTTTCTTCCGATGATGTTGGCGGCTCCGTCCGCGCCCATCACCGCGATCTCCGCGATCGGCCATGCGAGCACCATATCCGCTCCCATGCCCTTGGAGTTCATCGCTATATACGCTCCGCCGTACGCTTTGCGAAGTATCACGCTCACCTTAGGCACCGTGGCTTCGGAGTACGCATAGAGCATCTTGGCTCCGTGACGGATTATACCGCTGTATTCCTGCTGCTTGCCGGGCAGGAACGCGGGAACATCCACAAGCGTGAGGATGGGGATATCGAAGCAGTCGCAGAAGCGGATGAACCTTGCCGCCTTGTCGCCCGCATTGAAATCGAGCGAACCCGCGAGCATATTGGGCTGATTGGCGACTACGCCCACAGTCTTGTGTCCCATGCGGATGAAACCGACGACGATGTTTTTCGCCCACTCCGCATGCACCTCGAGGAACGTTCCTCTGTCCGCTATCTCCTCGATAACGCGACGCATATCGTATGACGTCTTCTTGTTGTCAGGCACGATCGACCGGAAGTTGGTCGCCTTACTTATGGCGTCCTCGTCGAACGGCTTGCCTTTATCCTCATTGCTTGACGGAAGATATCCGAGAAGCTGACGCACGCCGTTAAGGCAGCTCTTGTCGTCGGGGTATGCGAAATGCGCCACGCCGCTCTTCTGCGTGTGTACCGCCGCGCCGCCAAGCTCGGCAGTCGTGACCGTTTCGCCCGTGACGGCTTTGATGACCGCAGGGCCTGTGATATACATCTGACTGGTAGTTTCCGTCATGAATATGAAGTCGCACAGAGCGGGAGCGTAGCACGCTCCGCCGGCGCACGGTCCCATGATGACGGCTATCTGCGGGATCACTCCGCTGTAACGCGAATGACGATAGAATATCCCGCCGTAAC
>USNB01000198.1 GCA_900555875.1 uncultured Eubacteriales bacterium | reverse complement strand
CGCGACATAAAGCAGTATATCCCCGGCACGGCTTCGCCGTGAACCGAGCGTATTTAATTCCGTCTCAGTGTTCATACCCAAAGCAAACTCGCCACTATCACCGGCGATGCGCCGCCTATACGCATGCCGAACACGTCTTCCCAGCTTTCGCACACGCCGTAAGGCGATTTGAAATCCGACGCTTCGAGCGTGAGTTTCCGCCAGTTATCGTCCGGATCGACGGCAGCCGAATAAGAAAATTCCGCATATCTCGCACCCGTTTTACTCTTTACCGAAGCCGTTATCGTGATCGTAACGTTCTGCCGTTCGGGCGAATACAGCATGATCTGCAGCAGATAGCCGTCCTTGCCCCTGAACACGGGATCGCCCAGCTTGAACGTCCCGAACGTGCCGACGGCGGTAACTCCGTTTATGCCGAAAGGACCCGTGCTCATGCCCAGCGTATTCTCCTCCGCCAGAGCCGCGTCCTCGGTCCAGTCGTCCGTGCCCATATCGCCGTCATAAATGAGACGGCTGTTCGTAAGAGGAGTCTCCGCAATGCCCATCTGCGCAGGCAGACGCTCGAGGATGGGACTGCTCACGCTCATTCCTTCGGGCGAGCGCGCGTTCGCAAACGCATATATCTTTTCCTTTGCCGAATACACGTCGACATGCGCTATATATTCCCCTTCGCCGACGAGCATGAGCTTCGCCTTGCTCCAGTTGCGCAGCTGCGGTTCGTCCGTCCCGCGCGAAACGAACAGTTCGACTTCGCATGAGGGATCGGCTTTTACGCTGTAATACAGTTTGCGTTCGGATGCCGACGCCGTAAGTACGGGTTCGGACGGAACTTCGCCCTTTCCCTTCAGATATCTGGCGAGCCACAGCACGGGCGTCATGCGCTGTTTCACGCCTATCGCCCTGTTCGAGCGTTCGCTGACGGAAAGCCGCGATCCCGTACTTTCGGGTACGAGCGAATATACTTCGCTCATGGCGTCCGCCCTGCCGTCCGAATCGTTGGACGCTATCATCATCAGCAGCGGCACGCTTACCATGGGCGCATACGCCTCGTCCGCAAGCGCGACCTTATACATAAGATAATTCGGATCGTCGTTCCTGTCGTCCGAAAATCCGCTGGAATAAAGCGTCACCGCACATGACAGCCGCTTATCGAGCACGGCAGCTTTGAGCGCCGCCGAACTCGCTATGCCCTCTCCCATCACCGCGATGCGCGATGCATCCACGAAATCCAGCCCTGCGGCGTAAGTGACCGTACGCATGGCGATCTCCGCCCACACGTTCCAACAGTTGAAACGCATATCCGACGGATATTCCGTGACGCGTTCGGGAGCATAATTAGCAACGCCGAGCGACCTCGGATATATCGTATAGCCCGGATCATCGTCCCGCACGCCGGCATAATCGGGAACGATGACCGCATAACCGAGACCGGACAGCCTTTCCACGTCGGTATCGGCGCGTCTGCCCACGTCGGGCATGAATATCACGGCGGGATATCTGCCCTTGCCGGCAGGCACCGTACAGCGCGCGAAAACGCGGACCACCCCGTCCGTAGTCGTGGGTCCGTTGAAATACGCGGTAACGATACGCCGTTCGCCCTCTTTCCTGTCCGCAAGAACGCTTACAAAAAGCGGCAGCGCCGACGCATCGTACCCCTTCCATATCTGCTGCGGCGTCAATAATTCCATGATATATAATTGTATAATGCATCATCCGTTTTGTCAATCTTTTTGCGGGGTACGTGATGTTTTTAAGCAATGCGCACCCGCCGTACAGGGATCGCGCTCAAAAAACCATGCGACATAAGCGCGATTTTTTCGGGAAATCGCTTGACAACCGCTCCGCGATATAATATAATACATTCTGTCGACCGGCGGAGAGTCCGTCATGATCCTCGGTAGCTCAGTCGGTAGAGCACGCGGCTGTTAACCGCGCTGTCGTAGGTTCAAGTCCTATCCGAGGAGCCAAAAGCCCATACAATATGTATGGGCTTTTAACTTTTCTCGGATAGGACTTGAACCTCAAGGAGGCGCGAGGGATAAGGAAACGGCGAAGGCGTTTCCCCCGAGCGGGCAAGCGATCTACGATCGCGCAGCCGGCAGTCTTGCCCACCCTGGCAAGGATGCGTCCTATCCGAGGAGCCAACAAAAAGCATGGGACTTGAACCTCAAGGAGGCGCGAGGGATCCTTTCCTTGCGCCCTTCGGGCGCTTCGTCCACACGCAAACGCTATCGTCTTTTTGGTTATAAACCGCATTTCCGAGTCGGCGCAGGG
>USNB01000197.1 GCA_900555875.1 uncultured Eubacteriales bacterium | reverse complement strand
AGCATAGCCCCGTGGCAGGTGGAAGTGTGCGATCTGAGAGTCACGGACGACAAGGTCCGCGCGCGTTCCGAGCAGCTGGTCGCCGACCTCGAGCGTATGGGCGTCGAAGTGCTGTATGACGACAGAGAAGTGCGCCCCGGTTCCATGTTTGCGGACGCCGATCTTTTCGGAGTGCCTGTCCGCGCAGTGGTCAGCCAGAAGACGGAGGAGCGCGGAGTGGTGGAAGTGAGCACGCGTGACAAGAGCATAAAGACGGAATTCTCCGTCGGCAGCGCGGCGGAAGAGATCGCCGCTCTCGTGAAAAAGCTGCTTGCAGAATACGATATATGATTTCCGAGGAAATATACCAATGAACAAATACAGGCTTTTTACTTCCGAAAGCGTCACCGAGGGGCATCCCGATAAGGTGTGCGACCTGATAGCCGACGGTTTGCTGGATGCGGCGCTTGCAGCCGATCCTTACAGCCGTGTGGCTGCGGAGGTGTGTACGACCACCGATTTCATCATGGTTTTCGGTGAGATGACAGCCAATGCCGATATCGATATAGAACGCATAGCGCGCGATACCGCGCTTTCCATCGGATATGACAGCCGGGAAAAGGGGCTGGACGCGAACAGCTGCAAAGTGGTCGTGCGAATGGACAGGCAGTCTCCCGATATAGGAGATTCCGTCACGCGTTCGCTCGAGAGCCGTGAAGGCGCCGCTGCCGGCATAGATGAGCTGGGAGCGGGCGATCAGGGCATGATGTTCGGATACGCATGCACCGAGACGGAGGAGCTTATGCCTCTTTCCGCCGTCCTCTCTCACGGACTGACGGCGCGTCTTGCCGAAGTGCGCCGCAGCGGACTGATGCCATATCTCCGCCCGGACGGAAAAGCTCAGGTCACCGTTGCATATGACGAGGCGCATCGTCCCGTCCGCGTGGACACGGTGGTGCTCAGCACGCAGCATGACGAAAGCGTGACGCGCGAACGTCTGGAAGCGGACGTCCGCAGATATGTGATCGACGAAGTTCTCGGCAGCCGTGCGGACGGCGATACGAAATATCTGATCAATCCGTCGGGAAGGTTCGTCATCGGCGGACCGGCGGGAGACAGCGGAGTTACCGGAAGAAAGATCGTTGTCGACACATACGGCGGGGTCGTGCCGCACGGCGGCGGCGCCTTCTCCGGCAAGGATCCCACGAAGGTGGACAGATCCGCAAGCTACTATGCGCGGTACGTCTGCAAGAATATGGTCGCCGCGGGCGCGGCAGAGCGTCTTGAGCTTCAGGTCGCGTATGCGATAGGAAAGGCAAATCCCGTTTCCCTTGCGGTCGATTCTTTCGGCACGGGAAAAGTGAGCGACGAAAAGCTGCTCGATATGATCGCGGAGCTGTTCGATTTCCGCCCGGGCGCGATAATAGAAAGCCTCGGACTTCGCCGCCCGATATACCGGCTGACGACGAATTACGGGCATTTCGGAAAGAAAGGTCTGCCGTGGGAGATCACGGACAGGACCGAAGAGATAGCGAGATATCTTTGAAACGGAGGCGGCGCGAAAAGCGCCGCCGTCGGATTTGAAAGCGGAGGCTTATCTGCCGATGAGCGAGAAGACGGTCGTAAAGGGCACCGTGGCTGACATACGGTTCCGCAACGAGGAAAACGGCTATACTATAGCGACGATAGAAACGGACAACGACGCAGTGGTCGTCGTCGGCGTTTTTCCGCCCGTCGGAGAAGGCAGCTATGTTTCCGCGGAAGGCGTATATGTCGAGCACGCCCGTTTCGGCAGGCAGCTCAAAGCGGATTCCGTCCGGCTCGACCGGCCCGATACGCTGTACGGAGTCATGCGGTTCCTGGGCAGCGGGCTGATAAAGGGCATAGGAGAAAAGCGCGCCGCGGCAATAGTCGAAAAATTCGGCGGCGAAACGCTGGATATCATCGAGCGCGCGCCGGCGCGGCTGTGCGAGGTGAGCGGCATAAGCAGGCGGATGGCAAAGGAGATATCCGCGTCGTATGAAGAGGTGCGGACAGCGCAGAGCGCTTTATCCTTTCTGATGGAATTCGGCGTGACGAGCAATCTCGCGATGAAGATCTTTATGACGTACGGCAGCGATACCGAAGCCGCCGTGCGCTCCAACCCGTATCGCCTGACCGAAGACGTGCGCGGCGTCGGTTTCGTGACCGCCGACAGGATCGCGCGCGCCATGGGAGTGCCGCCGGACAGCGATTTCCGTCTGCGCGCCGGCATCGTGCACGTTCTGACGGAGAGTGCGGAAAAGAACGGACATACTTTTCTGCCGCGCGAGCGTCTCGTGGAGAGCGCCGAGGCGCTCCTCGGTGAAGAAAACT
>USNB01000196.1 GCA_900555875.1 uncultured Eubacteriales bacterium | reverse complement strand
CGAGTGCGGTCAGACGCTCTTTATCTATATCGACGGGCAGCGTGTTTTCCACCCCGATATACAGATAATCGTGGCGCGGATATATCTGTACCGAAACTCCCGGTCCGCGCATGTCGTATCTTATGCAAGCCTCGATGGCGTTATCCACCAGATTGGAAATTATGGAGCAAAGCGCGCTGTCGCTGAAGGGCAGCGCGGGAGGGACCACCACTTTCACGTCCATCGCGACGTCATAAGCGTTGGCTTTCGATATCTCCATATTGATGATCGCGTCGATGTTCTTGTTCCCGCTGTCGACATACGAAAGGGATAAGATCATATCGCCGCCTATCGACCTGAAGAATTTCTTCGCATCTTCGTACTGCCCGTTTTCCAGCAGCATTTCGGCATACGCATACTGATTGCCTATATCGTGCTTGAGCTGACGCAGATAGTTGAGGTTCTTTTCGGAAAGTTTCACCATCTCCGCGCTCGCCTCCGCCATCTGCTTCTCCGCCTTGAGCCGTATGACGGCGTCCCTTTCGCGGCACACGAAAAAGATGAGCATGTAAGTCGCGATGTCTATCACATACAGCGTGGCGAATATAAGACCGGTAAACACCAGATGCGGTATATCCGGTCTGCCCATACCCGCGAAAAAACCCTCGTATACGAAACACATAACGGCAGTCAGCCCGCTGCAGCACACTATGAGCGCCGTCGCCGAAACGGGGATATCGTCGTATTTGCTCATCGAGAATTTAGCCTGTATGACGGCAAAACACAGCACGAACAGCGAGGAGACTGACTTTATGATGCCCATCCAGTCCACAGGAACGCTTTCCGCAAATAATGTTTCAAAAAGTTTCGCGAAGATCGGACCGAACTCGAGCACGGTCACGGAGATGGCAAGCACCGTACTCGCCATGATCAGCCGCACTTTATACTGATATTTACAGAAAAATACCGCATACAGTCCTATGCACAATATGTAGCCGAAAAGAAAACAGTTGCCTCTTAAAATAGGGATATATTCGGCAAGCGCAAACAAAAAGGCGCAGATAAGAACTTCCGACCCGAAAAATCCGGCTGTTTTAAGCAGCGCGAACATAACGGAGCGGACATTTTTCTGCACCGGGCTTAAAACTATGACGACGGAAAAAGACACTGAAAGTATCTGGATCACCAGCGCATAGTCAAGAATATTCGTGAAAAATACGGTAAATCCGTGCATTCATCACCCCTCGCTAAATGAATTATAACAGATGTATCATGAATTGTCAATGCTTGTTATAAAATTTTAACCGACGGAATAAGGATATATCTCAAAGCCCCGTCCTATGTTACGGACGGGGCTTTGCGGACGGCGGAAGCGCCGTTTCGCTGCCGTTCACTTCAAAAAGAAACGCACGAGTTTCTCGTAAAACGATCCTTTCCGGTACGGTTTGTAACGCATGGGCAGATCGATCTTCGTGCTCTTGGAAAGCACGCTCTTGATGTGCGAAAACGTCTCGAAGCCCGTTTTTCCGTGATAAGCGCCCATACCGCTCTCGCCCACGCCGCCGAAAGGCAGTTCGCTCGTAGCGAGATGGATCACCGTGTCGTTCATGCAGCCGCCGCCGTAAGGGACGCGCAACGCGACGTCGCGCATGCGCTTTTTGTCGCGCGTGAAAAGATAGAGCGCGAGGGGCTTGGGGCGACCCGCGAGCATGCCGTAAACGTCCTCGAAGCGGTCGAACGTCATGACGGGCAGCACGGGTCCGAAGATCTCCTCGCCCATCACCGCGTCGTCGGGCGTCACGCCGTCCATTACGGTCGGCTCTATCCTGAGCGTCGCGCGGTCGCTCCCGCCGCCGATGACGACCTTGGCGGGATCCACGAGACCGAGAACGCGGTCGAAATGTTTCTCGCTGACGATATGCACGTAATCGGGATCGGACAGCGCGGACGGATACTGCTCCGCTATCTGCTTCTTAAGCTCGGCTATGAGTTCATCCTTGACCGATCTGTCGCACAGCACGTAGTCCGGCGCGACGCACGTCTGTCCGCCGTTGAGGAACTTGCCGAAAACTATACGCCTTGCCGCCAGCTTCAGATCTGCGGTGTCGTCCACTATGCACGGACTCTTTCCTCCCAGTTCGAGAACCGCGGGAGTAAGCGTCTCCGCCGTGTGACGGAGCACTTCTCTGCCCACGTTCGTGCTCCCAGTGAAGAACACGAAATCGAATCTCTTGTCGAGGAGCGCCGCATTCTCCCGCCTGCCGCCCGTTACGACGGCGGCATGTCCTGGACGGAACGCCTCGCTCACTATGAGTTTCAGCAGACCGCTCGTTGCCGGCGAATATGCGCTTGGCTTTATAAC
>USNB01000195.1 GCA_900555875.1 uncultured Eubacteriales bacterium | reverse complement strand
CGGGCTGGTCGCCGCCATAGCCGCCGCCGCGGTCATGCTGCTCAGCTTTTATCTGTCGCGGCTCATGAACAAATTCGCGACCACGCTGCTCAGCTCGTTCCTCGCGAGCATGGTGTGCATACTGCTCTACGCCGTCGGGCTGGGGGATAATCTGCCGACCATGATCATCGGCGAGATAATGATACTCATCCCGGGACTGACGCTGACGAACGCCGTGCGCGACATGCTGTGCGGCGACGTGACCAGCGGAGCGGTCAAGTTTCTGCAGAGCCTGATGGTCACGCTCGGACTTGCCATAGGCATCTCCGTCGCGCTCGTGGCGTTCGGCGGGCTGGTGAGCGGCGTGGACGTCAACGCCGTTCCGGACGGAGGCCCGGGCGAAGACTTTTATCCGATAGTCAAGACCGCCGCGGGCGTGTGCGGCGCACTCGGCTTTTCGCTGTATTTCCATATCGATTACAAGCGTATACCGCTCGCTCTTGCCAACGTGTTCATAACGATGGTCACGGTCAATCTCATGGAATACGTCGGCGGAGTTACCGAAGTCTTTTTTCGCACGATAGCCGCCGCTGCCGTCGTGACGCTCGTCAGCGAGCTGCTCGCCGTCCGTCTCAAGGTTCCCGCGATAGTGTTCCTTATCCCGGCGGTCCTCCCTCTTATCCCGGGAGGCGACATTTATATGACGATGAGCAACACGGTGTACGCCAATTATGCGGAAATGGCGGCGCGCCTTCTGACCGCGCTGAAGGGCTGCCTCGGGATAGGCTGCGGAATAGTCGCGGTCTCCGTGGCGGTATCGGTGATCCGCGACGAGAAATACAGGCTGCTGACGTGAAAACAGTAACGTGCGTTTTCCTTTTCCGCGCCGGAAACGGTGCGGAAGAGGTGCGTGCCGAAATATCATGATCGCGGCGTGAAAGTGCAATTAAAGGCGTTATACGCAAAACAGTATGAAATTTTCCCGTTTGGCAGGGCTGAAATGCGTTGCTTTTTTTTGTATGCCGTGGTATAATGGTGACATAAGGAGAGTTCGCCAATGGAAGAAAAAGTTCAAGGCAGTTATAATGCCGATAAGATACAGGTGCTCGAGGGGCTGGACCCCGTCAGAAAGCGTCCCGGTATGTATATCGGCTCGACGGACGAACGCGGCCTTCACCATCTGATATGGGAGGTCGTGGATAATGCCGTCGACGAAGCGCTCGCGGGCTATTGCGATACCTGTACGGTGGAGATAGCGCGCGACGGGTCGGTGTCCGTGACGGATAACGGCAGAGGTATCCCCGTCGACAAAAAGAAGATCGTCAAGAACGGCAAAGAGGTCATGGTATCCGCGGTCGAGATCGTAATGACCCATCTTCATGCCGGCGGTAAGTTCGGCGGAGGCGGATACAACGTTTCCGGCGGTCTGCACGGCGTGGGCGTCACCGTCGTCAACGCGCTCTCCGAGTGGCTGGACGTAGAAGTCACGCGGGACGGCAACGTATATAAACAGACGTTCAACCGCGGCGTGCCTCAGCGCGATCTGTCCGTCGTCGGTAAGGCGGACAAGGATAAGCACGGCACGAAGGTATCGTTCATGCCCGATCCCGATATTTTCGAGACGACAGAGTTCAATTACGATACGGTCCGTTCGCGTCTGCGCGAGGTCGCATATCTCAACAAGGGGTTTACCGTTCGTCTCATAGACAGGCGCGACGGCAGGGAACATGACGACACGTTCAAGTACGACAACGGCATACTCGATTTCGTGGACTATCTGAACCGTACCAAGGAGACTATGTTCCCCGAATCGCTGTATATAGAGCGCAGTCAGGCTGACAGCGAAGTGGAGATAGCCATGCAGTATAACGACGGCTACTCCGAGAACATATATGCGTACGCAAACAACATAAGCACCGAAGAGGGCGGCACGCACCTCGACGGTTTCAAGAACGCGCTGACCAAGATCATCAACGATTATGCTCACGCCAACAACCTGCTCAAGAGCGACGACAAGCTCAGCGGCGAGGACGTGCGCGAGGGACTGACCGCGATAATCTCCGTCAAACTCAAGAACCCGCAGTTCGAGGGACAGACCAAGACCAAGCTGGGCAACAGCGAGATGCGCACCATCGTCGCGAAAGTGCTTTCCGAAGGGCTGGGAACGTATCTCGAAGAAAACCCCGGACCGGCGAAGGAGCTTGTGCTCAAGACGATAACGGCGGCGCGTGCGCGCGACGCGGCGCGCAATGCCCGCGAGCTTACGCGGCGCAAGGGCGTGCTCGAGAGCAGCACTCTTCCCGGCAAACTCGCCGACTGCACGGACAGGGATCCGAAGAACACCGAGATCTACATCGTCGAGGGCGACAGCGCGGGCGGCACGG
>USNB01000194.1 GCA_900555875.1 uncultured Eubacteriales bacterium | reverse complement strand
GCGGGATCTTTTGTTTAGCGCGTATTTTATTTTCGGCATATTTCCTTTGAAAACGCGCAATATACGGATGTGGAAAGGGCGGAAAGATTGCTTGGGATGATGGCGACGAGGTCGCTGTACGTGCGGACCGATTTCATATCGTGCGGCAAGCGCGGGTGCGTGCTGGGAACCACCGACTTGTCCGATCACAACGCGCTTCTCGAATGTCTGCGTTCGATAAGGGAAGCGGACGTTGCGGTACTCGACTGCGAAAGCCTGCGCGCCGAAGTACTGACGAATTTCGAGCGCACATTCGTTGAAAGCGAAAAGGAAGCGGCGGAATATCTTCTTGCGGGAGACGGGCTGATATTTCTCGACGGAGAACCGGGCTGCGTCCGCATCGCCGTGCGCAAGTATGAGGCGAGGTCGGTATCCGAACCGCCGACCGAGGGCATAGTCAAAGGCCCGAGGGAAGGCTTCGTGGAGAGCATAAAGACCAATCTGTCTCTTCTCGAACGCAAGCTGCGCACTCCCGATCTCGTCGTCGAGCGGATGAAGATAGGAAGACGCACCATGACCGACGTCGCCGTGGTCAGCCTCCGCGGCATAGCCGATCCCGGCATAGCCGAAGAGGTGAAACGCAGGCTGGAAAGCATAGACATAGACGGCGTTATAGATTCGCAATATCTTCAGACGTATCTCGAACCGCGTCCGTACTCGGTGTTCAATCAGTCCGGGACGTGCGAGAAACCGGATATCGCGGCGGCGAAGCTGCTCGAGGGCAGGGTGGCTGTCATATGCGACGGCACGCCTATCGCGATCACGCTGCCGTATGTGTTTTTCGAGGACGTGCAGTCGAGCGAAGATTACTACGAGCGTTCGACGTACGCGTCGTTTATCCGCATCACCCGTATAATATCTCTTTTCATCGGTCTGCTTTTGCCGGGCGCGTTCGTTGCGCTGGAGGTGTTCCATTTCTCCGTACTTCCGCAGCAGCTGCTCGTGACCGTGGTGAACGCGACGAGGGGAGTGCCGTTTCCGCCGCTCGCGGAGATATTGTTCGTCATGTTCCTGTTCGAGATCATACGCGAGGCGGGAGTGCGCATGCCCCAGGCGATGGGACTTGCGATGAGCATAGTGGGCGCTCTCGTGCTCGGCGAGACGGCGGTCAAGGCGGGCATGATAGGTTCTCCCGCGGTCATGATAGTCGCGCTGTCTTCGATATGCACGTATACCGTGCCGAACGCCGCGGGGTCGAGCACCGTGCTCAGACTGCTGTTCACCGTCGCAGGGGGCGTCCTCGGTCTTTACGGGTTGCTCGTCGGCGCGATGGGCGCGCTGCTGTACGTGCTGTCGCTGGATTCTTACGGGGCACCGTATCTGTCTCCGTTCGCTCCGCATATAAGCGCGGACGGTCAGGACGGATTGCTCAAGACTCCCGTGTGCGACGTGACGGAAAGACCGCACGGCGTGCCTAACGTAAATGCCACGAGGCAAAGGAAGGGGTGATATGGACAGAGTCAGTCTCAGGCAGTTCATACTGCTGACATTCATGCTCGGTCTGGCGATGAAGATGTTCAATCTGCCGGTACTCATGCTGAGATTGTGCGGAAGAGACGCTTTTTTGACGCTTATTGCGGAACTCGTCATAGATCTCGTTCTTCTCGCGCTTGTGATCGTCATTGTCGCATGCAGCGGAGGACGCAGTTTTTACGGGCTTATCTGCGACGCCTTCGGGCGTGTTACGGCACGCATGGCAGCCGCGGCGGGCGGGCTTCTCGCGCTGCTCAAGCTGTACTTCATGCTTGTGGATGTGCGGCTGTTCTTTTCCAATACAGTTTTTCCGTCCTCGGTGGGGGCGTTGCATCTCGTTCCGCTTGTCGTCGTGCTCGTGTATTTCGCAACGCGTCCGCTGTCGTCCGCCGGACGCATGAGCGAGGTGTTCGCGCCTTTCGTCGTCGCGGGGATCGTTATACTCGGCGCGCTCACGCTGCCGCACGTCGATTTCGGCGGACTGCGTCCCTTTCTTGCGGACGGACCGGGAGTCATTGGCAAAGGACTCGTCAAACTGCCGATGTGGTTCGGAGATTTCGTGCTGCTGCTTGCCACGGCCGGAAAGACCGACGGCGGAAAAAAGACGGCGCTGTCGCTCATAGCCGCGCTTGCGGGATTTGCGTGCCTGACCGTCCTTGCCGCCGTGCTGTTCGCGTCTTACGGCGATATGCCCGAACTGCTCACTTACGGGCACAGCATAAGCAGCATCGCCCAGTATGCGGTGGGCAGCTTCCGGTTCGGAAGATTCGATCTCGTGATATTCTGCCTGTGGCTGAACGCCGTGTTCCTGTCCGCAGGCATGATGGCGGCGTTTTTTTCCCGCAGCATGCGGTATG
>USNB01000193.1 GCA_900555875.1 uncultured Eubacteriales bacterium | reverse complement strand
CTCCCTGGGGCAACCAGGGAGGGCTTATACTTGTGCCGCGCCATAAGCGCGGAAACCTTATTTTACTACAAAACCGTGGACGGCAGAGAATGCCGCTCAGGCGGGTGGCTCGCGGGCGGGAGCATACTGCTGTCGCCGAAACCTCCGAAGCGTTAGCGTAGGAACGGTGAAGGCGGAGTATGTGACCGTCTCGAACGCACGCATCAGCGGCATTATATGCCGTCCCAACGTTGTAATGCATTAAAAAGGCTTGCCGTTGGCAAGCCTTACCGTTATGCGTTATAAACGCTGACCTTCTTACGGGTCTTATCGTATATCTCGAACTTGACGACGCCGTCTATCTTGGAGTAAAGCGTATCGTCGCTGCCGATGCCTACGTTCGCGCCGGGATGGAACTTCGTTCCTCTCTGACGAACGAGGATGCTGCCTGCGCAGACCTTCTCGCCCGCATATCTCTTGACGCCCAGACGCTGAGCGTTACTGTCTCTTCCGTTCTTAGTCGATCCGCCGCCCTTCTTGTGAGCCATGAGGACGAGCGGTCTGAATGCAAATACCGTCATTTTATAATACCTCTCTTATTACCCCGGATCACGCTATAGCGGTGATCTTGACCTTCGTGAATGCCTGTCTGTGGCCGTTCTTGACGCGCTCGTTTTTCTTCGCCTTATACTTGAACACGACGACTTTCTTCGTCTTGCCCTGCTTGACGATCTCGCCCGTTACCTTGGCTTTGACGTCCGCGCCGCTCGCGATCGTATCTCCGTCTACGGTAAGGATCGCGTCGAATTCCACCTTTGCGCCTGCTTCGCCCGCGATCTTCTCGATCTCGATGACGTCGCCCACGCTGACCTTGTACTGCTTGCCGCCGGCAATTATAACAGCGTACATTTTTCTGCCTCCTCTTTCACCTGATGTTTCCGCCGCGACCCGGGTTCGCCGTATGACGGGCGCATTAAAATACCCGTCGCGAGCGGTTCTTAGCCATTATATTAAAAAGCAATAGATTTGTCAAGGGATTTCACGCTGCGCAAGCGGTTTATAATAAAAATTTTCAGGTAAAATCCTTGACAAACCCGCACTTTTCGATTATACTTGTCATAATTCAATAATATAAAGGCAATGCCTTACAGGAGCAGTAATCCTATTTCCCGCGCACAGAGAACGTTCGGTCGGTGCGAGAACGACGGCGGCGGATAGGACGAACTCGCCATAAAGGATGTCAAGCCGCGCACCGAACGGAAACGCCGACGTTTCTCAGTAGACTGCGACGTAAGTTCCCCGCGTCAGACGGGAAGGGATATGTCAGTATCCTGCAAAGCGCTGCGCCGTAAAGGCGCGGAATAAGAGTGGTACCGCGGATTCGTTCGTCTCTTAACGTCATTGTTAAGGGGCTTTTGTTTTGCCCCGAAGGAGTAAAAGGAAATGAAGAATGCAGACAAGTACGGAATGGGTTATTACATGCCGCCCGAGGACTGTACGGAATGGGTGAAAAAAGATCATATAGAAAAGCCGCCCATATGGTGCAGCGTGGATCTCAGGGACGGAAATCAGGCGCTCGTCACACCGATGAGCCTCGAAGAAAAACTGGAATTTTTCAAGCTGCTCGTCCGCGTGGGATTCAAAGAGATAGAAGTCGGCTTCCCCGCCGCATCCGAAACGGAGTTCAATTTCCTTCGCCGTCTCGTTGAGGATAAGCTCATACCGGACGACGTTACGGTGCAGGTGCTCACACAGAGCCGCGAGCACATAATACGCCGCACGTTCGAAGCGCTGAAAGGCTGCCGCCGCGCGATCGTTCATCTGTATAATTCCACCTCGGTCGCACAGCGCGAACAGGTCTTCCGCAAGGACAAGGCGGAAATAATAAAAATAGCGACGGACGGGGCGAAACTCGTCAAAAAGCTGGCGGACATCGACGGCGGCAATTACCGCTTCGAATACTCGCCCGAATCGTTCACCGGCACGGAGCCGGAGTTTGCGCTCGAGATATGCAACGAAGTCATCAAGGTGTTCGATCCCGCTCCCGACCGCCCGCTGATAATCAATCTGCCGAGCACGGTGGAAATGAGTCTGCCGCACGTCTACGCCTGCCAGATAGAGTATATGCACAAGCACCTGCTTAAACGCGACTGCGTGCAGATATCCCTTCATCCGCACAACGACCGCGGCTGCGGGATCTCCGACGCGGAACTCGGCATGCTCGCGGGAGCGGACAGAGTGGAAGGCACGCTTTTCGGCAACGGCGAACGCACGGGCAACGTGGATATCGTCACGCTCGCGCTCAATATGTATACGCACGGCGTCGATCCCGGACTTGATTTTTCCGATCTTCCGTCCATACGCGAGACATACGAACGGCTCACGAACATGACCGTTCCTCCCCGCCAGCCTT
>USNB01000192.1 GCA_900555875.1 uncultured Eubacteriales bacterium | reverse complement strand
GCCCTCGACTCGACGCCGCCGCGCGAGCCGCCGCGCAAAGTGAGCGGCAGTACGATGTTCTCGTAAACGGTGAGCGTATCCAGAAGATTGTATTCCTGGAACACGAATCCCAGCTTCAGTCCGCGGTAAGCGGCAAGCTCCTCTTCCCTCATCGTCGTGACGTCTCTTCCGTCGACGAAAATGCTGCCGCTCGAAACGCTGTCTATCGTCGCGATGAGGTTGAGCAGCGTGGTCTTTCCCGAACCGGACGCGCCCATGACGGCTACGAATTCGCCTTCCTCCACCGAAAACGAAACGCCGTCCAGAGCCTTCGTGGCAACGCTGCCGTTCCCGTATACCTTTACCACATTTTCAAGAACGAGTATTTTCATGACCGTCCTCCCTTTGTCATAATTATAGCAAAATGCAGGACGGTTTTCAATACCGCGCGCAAAAATTTTACCTTACAGTTTTGTAAGGTATGATATAATAACGACGGGCGGCTCCCGCCGCCCGTCGATCCGGTTCCAGATCAGATACGCGTCCTGTCAGCGCGTTCCGGCATCGGAGGAAAAGCGCAATATCATCTCGGTGTATTTCCCCTCTTCAGAACGCGCCGTGAGATCTATATCCAGCGCGTCGCACAGCTTTTTGCATATATACAGCCCCATCCCCGTGGATCCGCCGTTTTTCCGTCCGTTAGTACCCGTGAAACCGCGGTCGAACACGCGCGGCAGATCGCATGACGGTATGCCCATGCCGCGGTCGAGCACGCGCAGCTCGACGCCGCTTTCGCAGGGCGACGAAGATATCTCTATCTTCGCGCTGCCGACGGCATACTGCACGGCGTTCATAAGGAGCTGACGCAGTACGAACCCTACCCACTTGGCATCGGTGTACACGCTGCCCTCTGCAGTTGCCGTCACCGACGCGCCCGCATCTATCAGCATGCGCTTATTATCCGCAAGCACGCCGCGCACAAGGCTTCCGAGATCCGTCCGGCGTATCATGCGGTCTCTCTCTCCGCACTCGCTGCGCGCAAGATAGAGCGTCTTCTCCACGCACTCGCCTATGCGGTCCGCCTGACGCCTTATCTCGAGAAAATCGTCTCCGGTATTTCTCGAGCATATGAGCTTTATCGCGGTAAGCGGGATCTTGAGCTCATGCGCCCATTCGTCCGTCTCGTCCGCACGTTCGCGCACCCGTCGTTCGGCGGCGCTCACGCGCCCGATCGCCGCTCTGCCCTGGAGCAGCATCAGTTCGTAATACAGTCTGTCGCCGATGCCTCGCGGCGCGGGCACTATCTCGGAAAGCAAAAACTTATCCCGCACGGAAGCGCAGAGCGCCCGCATGCGTTTTACTCTCGCCCTCGCCGCCGCATAACTTACCGCAAGATATACGACCAGCACGAGCGCCCAGCATGACACCGTTATCGCCGCCACGCTCCACGACGCGGCAAGCCCCACGAACAGCATCACCGCCGCCATGCCGGAAACGTTTACCGACAACGCGGGCAGCATGTTCCATATCCAGCTTCGGAACGTCATCCGTTATCCTCCAATACGTAACCTTCGCCGCGCAGCGTAATGAGCGCGCCGCCTTTTCCGACGGACGCCAGCTTGTTTCTCAGGCGGCTCATGCTCACGTTTAGCGTGTTCTCGTTAATATACTCTTCGCTGTCCCACAGCCGCTCTATGAGCGCCCTGCGGCTCACCGCGCCGCCGCTCTCCATAAGCGCGCGGAGCAGAAGAAATTCCGTGCGGGCAAGAAGCACGTCGCCTTTCGGCCCGACCGCCGTCATGCGGGACAGATCCAGCGCTATCCCGCAACGGGATATCGTACCGGCGGCGGGTCCGCTGAGAAGCCGGTCGATACGCGCAAGCAATACGGCAGGCTCGAAGGGCTTTTTTATATAATCGTCCGCTCCGAGAGCGAATCCGCGCAGTTCGCTCTCCGTGTCGTCCATCGACGTAAGGAACACTATCGGGCAAGCCTGCCTGCGGCGGATCGCCGTGCAGATATCGTAACCGCTCGCGCCGGGCAGCTTGATGTCCAGCAGCGCGAGGTCGTAATCCCCGTCTATATTCTTGCCGTTCTCGCCGCAAACTACCTCGTACCCTGCTCCTCTGAGCATTCTTTCCACCTCGCCGTATACGGCGGGATCGTCCTCTACGAGCAATATCCTGCGTTCGGTAATACTTTCTTCCATATTTCTATGATAGCACAGCGGGACACGCTCCGCAAGCGCTTTATGCGAAAAACCCGGCAAAAGCCGGGTCATGACGTTCATATCCGTATCCGCGCACCGTCACTCATCCTCCGACGGCCGACTTTCGCCGAGAAGCTCGGACGACAGGCGCAGTATCTCGTCGGAATATTTTTCCTTGCGCCGGCGCAGCATGACTCTGTAAACGGGTATCGCGGAAATGCCCACGGC
>USNB01000191.1 GCA_900555875.1 uncultured Eubacteriales bacterium | reverse complement strand
CCGGACGAAGAGCGCCGTTTATGGCGGAAAGACTGCCGAGCTTTGCGAGGAGAGCGTTCACGAGCGTACCGTCGTAATTGCCCGGCGCGGGATGGACCGTCAGCCCCTGAGGCTTATTGACCACGGCGATATCGTCATCCTCATACAATATCTCTATCGGTATGGTCGGATCGGGCGTCGCCGCGACAAACGGCTCCGGAGGATCGATATCGATGACGTCTCCCGTTTTTACTATCGTACCCGCCTTGACCGACTCGCCGTTGAGAAGCACTCTTCCGCCGCTTATGAGCTGCTTGATATACGAACGCGTGTATTCCGTCTCATCGGCAAGATATACGTCCAGCCTTATCCTGTCGTCCGGTTCGGCGAACAGCTTCATTTGCCGTCACCGCCGTCAGCATCGCTTTCTGAAGCGTTCTCGGCATCTTTCTTTTCCTGTCTCGCCTTCCGCTCCGAACGCACGAACTGCCATATGATATAGACTATCAGCATGATCACGCCCGTCACGAGAGCCACATCGGCGATATTGAACACCGGGAAATTGATGATGTCGAAGCGGATGAAGTCCCTCACGTAGCCGAACGCAAGCCTGTCTATGAGGTTGCCCAGCGCACCGCTGCCGAGCAGCGCGAGCGTTACGATGAAAAACGCGTTCTTTCTGCCGTCCGGATAATACATGACGATCAGCGCGGCGGCAACGAATATGAACGTGAATACCTTTATTATCGTCATGACCACGGCGTTATCGTTGAACATCGACCACGCGCCGCCCGTATTGTGAACGGATACGAAGGACAATACGCCCTCGATGATCCATAATCTGTCCATACCTTCGGTGACATATTTGGTCACGAGGTCGAAAACGAGCACGAGCGCGAACACCGCCGTTCCCACGATCGCCTGGATAACGTATGTCCTGACGTCCGGTTTAACCTTTATCCATTTCATGCGGTACGGTCACTCCCACGCCCTCCGGAGAGAGCAGAAATATATTTCCCGATATACGGAGCACGCTGCCGCTGAGAGCATACATCGCGCCTGCGGTAAAATCGAGTATACGCTGAGCCGTCGCGGGATCCGTTCCGTCAAGATTGATGATCGCGGGTTCCTTACGCTTGAGATAATCTATAAGCGTCTGTACGTCGCTGCACTTTTTCGGCTCGTATACGAGTACGTTGCGATAATCGCGTGCAGGAGCGGCAGGCTCCTCGAATCTGAGCTGCGACATGTGTGCGGAACGGGGACGCTGCCGCTCCTCACGGTAATCACCGCCGTTCGCATCTTCGAAATACGGATAATCGTTTACGTCATGTCTGTCCATCGTATGCTCCTTATCTTCACGCGGGATAGTGCCGCTCTCCGAAGAGCAGACTTCCCGGTCTTATCATATTGGCGCCGCAGGCGACTGCCTTTTCGTAATCCCCGCTCATCCCCATCGACAGATATTCCGCCGACGGATATTTCTCTCTCAACTCGTCAAACAGCGTTTTCATCCCCGCGTACATCTCATCCGGAGCAGCTACCGGCAGCACGCTCATAAGTCCTTTCAGTCTGAGATGAGGCATCCCGGATACCTCCGACGCAAGCGCGGACAGTCCGGACGGCGCGCATCCGCTTTTGCTCTCCT
Organism: uncultured Eubacteriales bacterium; assembly: GCA_900555875.1. GTDB lineage: Bacteria > Bacillota > Clostridia > Christensenellales > Pumilibacteraceae > Protoclostridium. The sequence continues at coordinate 811 of USNB01000191.1, read as the reverse complement.
CTCCGCCTATATTGACTTCGATGAGCACGTCCATGACCCTGCCGGCGGCGGCGCATCGCTTCTCTATTTCACGGGCAAGTTCGGGCCTGTCCACGGACTGTATCATGCACACTTTGTCTACAATGTATCTGACCTTGTTCGTCTGAAGCGCCCCGATAAAATGCACTTCAGGCATGTCCAGACCGTCGTATTTGGCGAGCAGTTCCTGCACCCTGTTCTCGCCCATCGCCGTTATCCCGTATTTTTTAAGCTCGTTGATCTCTTCCGCCGAACGCGTTTTTGTCGCCGCCACTATCTTGACGGGACGAGGCGCATGAGCGACGAAGTCGAGCAGCTTTTTGACGTTTTCCTCTATCATACGCTTTGGCTCACCTTATCGTTATGTTATATTATACACTATATCCCGCATGTTTGCAAGGGTTTGACGAATAAACCGCATAAAAATATCCCGGCGTTCCGCCGGGATAATATTTATTCACCTTGTCGTCCGGGCCGCAAGCAAAGCGGCTTTTTTCTTTATGGCTTCAAGGCACTCTTCCGGAGATGCCAGATCGGCCGTGGCATCCTCCATCGGACATATGCCGTTTCCCGAACGATCCTTCATGACGGGTACGAGCGAATCGTATACGGCGGCGATGCCGCACTTTCTGAGCATGGCAAGCCCCGCTTCGGATATCCGGCAGGCATACACCCCCGCCACTCCGAGCACGGCATACAGCGCAGCAGCCGCTTTGCCGACGGCTTTATCCGCGGCATACCAGCCGCTCACGTCACGCTTTTCCTCTATCAGTCCGAGAAGAGGTGCGACTCC
>USNB01000190.1 GCA_900555875.1 uncultured Eubacteriales bacterium | reverse complement strand
GGCGGCAGGATAACGTTCAATGCGCTCGGCGAGATAGCCGGCAAATATAAACTCGTGGATCCGGAGGGGCCTGAGGTACGTTGCGCAAGAGATCTTGGTATAGGTTTCGGCGTCGCGCGGCGCAAATAAATCAGATAAGGAGAATCGTCAATGAAGTATGCGGTAGCCGACATAAGTTCGAGCAGCCTTTCCGTCACCATTGCGGAAAGAAAGGGGTCGGTGACGGAGATCGTCGGTAAGGAGCGCGAGAGCCTCAGCCTTCTGTATTATATGGACGGCAGAGACCTTTCCCGCCGCGGCAGGGAAAAACTGATAGGGGCGCTTGCTCAGATGAAAGCGCGCCTTACGGAGATGGGAGTCGGAAAGTGCTGGCTGATAGCTACTGCCGCGCTTCGGCACATAGGGAATTTCGATGAAGTGGCGGATGCGGTGCGTTCGGCGACGGGACTCGTCATGAATCTTATCGACGGCGAGAGCGAGGCGTATTTCGACTATGTGGCGAACGAGTGTTACTCGACGTGCGAACGCGCCGTTCTCGTCGACCTCGGCGGAAAGAGCATGGAAGTGTGCGCGCTCGGCGGGGAAAAGACAATGACTTGTTTCGATTTCGGACTGCTCGATCTTTACGAAAAGTTCGCTGATAAGCTCCAGCCTGACGAAGACGAGGCCAAGGCGATGGGCAAATACGTCAAGTCGCGTTTCGATAAGGAAGATCTTCCCGGCAAGGACGCGTATTCGACGGTCATACTCGTGGGACAGACATGCGCGTCCGTATACGACATCTATGCGGAATTCACGGATGCGGAGCAGGGCGAGGGCGCAAAGATCATGGAGCGCAAAAAACTCTTCAAGCTCGTCAAGCGTCTTGTGAGCGGAGCCGACAGGTCGCGCCTTATCCTCAAGTCAGCGCCTGAAAAGACGCACGTCATACTGCCTGCCGCGGTGGTGATAAAGAAACTCGTGAAACGTTTCGACGCGACTGGGATCATCGTCAGCGACAGAGGCGTCAAGGAGGGATATCTGTCCCTCGTTCTGGACGGCAGGGAGAACGGAGCGTACTACGACCTTGAGAAAGGCGTTTCGGAAGGCGAGCCGCGCATGCCGGGCAAGGGCGTCCGCGGAAAGAAGGATAGTGACGGGAAGGGCGATAAGGATAAAGATCATGTAAAGCCCGCCGCAGCGGTACGCAGACGTACGCCCGTGCGCCGCGACGAGAGCGCGGAACCGTCGGCTCCGCGGACGAAGAGGCGCGCCCAGGCTGCCGCCGCGCAGGACGGTGCGCCGCGCCGCAGAGGCAGACCGAGAAAGGACGCGTCCGCGGCCGGAACGACGGGATCGTCCGGATCTTCCGCTGTACGCCGCAGAGGCAGACCGAGACGGACGGAAACTAAAATAGACGGAGAATAAAAGGGAACTGCCGGGCGCATGTGACGGGAAATAAGCGTTCGGGAGATAAACGGAGTGAAAGACATTTTGGCAGATAAGATCAAGAAGAGATTTGTCAGCGGCGTATACATGAACCGCGAATACAGCTGGCTGCTGTTTGACCGCCGCGTGCTCGACCAGTCGCAGGATCCCACCAATCCGCTGCTGGAAAAGTGTAAATTTTTATCCATATTCGGATCCAACCTCGACGAGTTCTTTATGGTGCGCGTGGGCAGCCTGTTCAACGAAATGGCAGCCGATCCGCAGGCGAAGGACAATAAAACGGGGCTGACGGCGGCAAAGCAGCTGGAGGGTATAACCGCCGCCGCGAGACGTCTGTATGCGGAGCGCAGCAAGTGCTATAACTCGCTTCGCCGCGAACTTTCCGCAAGCGGCGTCAAGATCATGCGCGGCAGCGAGCTTACTCCGCGTCAGCGCGAGGAATGTCGCGCGGTATTTTCATCGCACATACTGCCGCTGCTGTCCGTGATGGTGCTCGATGCGAAGCATCCGCTCATGCAGTTCGAGAACATGCGCAGCTATATGATGTACGACCTCGACCGCGAAGGGCGGAGGATGATAGGCGTGCTCTCTTACAGCGGCGCGCTCGACAGACTTTACCGCGTGGGATCGGGCGAGAAGGTGCGCCTTATCCCGATAGAGGAGCTTGTGCGCGAGTTCGGCGAGATGGCGTTTATCGGTTACGCGGTGACGGACAAGATGATGCTTCGCGTCACGCGTAATGCGGATTTCGACACGCACATAGACGACAGCGACGTGGAGCGCGATTTCCCGGAGATAATGAAACGTAAGGTGGAATCCCGCGCAAAGCTGAACGTAGTGCGGCTCGAAACGGACAAAGAACAGTCGCGTCTTAAGGACTTCATCGTAAAACTTCTCAAGGTGAAGCCGGCGTTCTGCTTCACCGACGAGCGCTTTTTCGACTATAAATTCATGATGGGGCTTGGCAAATTCCTGCCGCCCGAGCGTGCGGCGCGGCTCAAATACGTGCCGTTCAAGGGC
>USNB01000189.1 GCA_900555875.1 uncultured Eubacteriales bacterium | reverse complement strand
CATATGCCGCCGCATGCGACTTGTTGAACGCGTATGACGCGAAATCCATCATCTCGGAAAACAACTGATCGGCGTCCTGTTCGCTCATGCCGTTGGCGACCGCTCCCGGAACGTTTACGGTAACGCCTTTTTCGTTGGTAAACGTTCCTCCGCGGACAAACGTCACGCGCTCAGCCGCAAGCGCCGCCACTTTCTTCTTGCTCATCATGCGGCGTATGGAATCCGCGCCGCCCATGGAATATCCGGCAAGCTCGCGGCAGATGTTCATGACCTGCTCCTGATATACCATAACGCCGTATGTCGCTTCGAGATTTTTCTTGAGCGCGGGATGCTTGTATTTTATCTCATCGGGATGTTTTTTGTTATATACGTAAGTCTTGATGTACTGCATCGGACCGGGACGGTAAAGCGAGATGCCCGCTATGATATCCTCTATGCAGTCCGGCTTCAGATCGCGCATGAAACTCTTCATGCCGCCGCTCTCGAGCTGGAATACGGCATGCGTATCGCCCTCGCCTATCATTTTATAGACCTCGGGATCGTCGTACTTCATCGCATAGAAATCGATCTTTCTGCCCGTGTCCTGCTCGACGAGATCGACCGCTTTCTTTATATCCGTAAGGTTCATCAGCCCGAGGAAATCCATCTTGAGCAGTCCCAGCTCTTCGACCTGGATCATGTTGTACTGACAAGCGACCACTCCCTGCCCGTTCATGGAAAGAGGCGCATGATCGGCGATGGGGTCGCGGCAGATGATGACGCCTGCTGCGTGCAGTCCCGTCTGACGAGGCATGCCCTCAAGCTCGATCGCGATATCTATGACCTGACGCAGCGTGGGATCTGATTCGTAAAGCTCGCGCAGTTCGGGTACTTCGTGATTGACGCCGTCGCGGTCGAGCTTCCTGCCGAGGACGTGCTCTATGGTCAGCTTGCCCATCATTTTGGGCATGAGCTTGGTTATCTTGTTCATTTCGGAGAAAGGTACGTTGAGCACGCGCCCGACGTCCTTAATGGCTGCCTTCGCCGCCATGGTCCCGAACGTACATATCTGGGAAACGTGATCGTCGCCGTACTTTTCGCGGACGTAATCGATGACCTCGCCTCTGCGTTCGACGCAGAAATCTATATCGAAATCGGGGTTCGATACGCGCTCGGGATTGAGGAAGCGCTCAAAGAAAAGGTCGAATCCCAGCGGTTCTATCTTGGTTATGCCTATCGCATAGGCTATGATGCTTCCCGCCCCGCTGCCGCGCCCCGGCCCCACCGGTATACCGACGCTTTCGGCATGATGTATGAAGTCCCAGACGACGAGGAAATAATCCACGAATCCCATATCGCTGACGATTTTGAATTCATAATCCGCGCGTTCACGCACGGCGGGCGTGATAGTGCCGTACTTTTTCTTAAGCCCTTCCTCCATGAGCATATGAAGGTATTCCCCGCTCGACATGCCTCCGGGCGGATCGTAGACGGGATAGAGCATTTTACGCTTGAAGAACGGCGAACAGTCCTCGCACTTGTCCATGATCTCGAGCGTATTGTCCAACGCTTCGGAAAGATTGGGAAATACCGCTTCCATCTCCTCACGCGACTTGAGATAGAATTCCTTCGTAGGGAAGTAGCTGTCGTCGTCCACGCCGTCCGCGCTCTCGGTGACTTCGGTCTCCTTATCCTCGTCGGGCGGAAGATTATCGCCGAACGCGATGCACTGCAGGACTTTCTGCGACCGGCTGTCCTTTTTTCGGAGATAGTGCACGTCGTTAGTCGCGACAAGTTTGACGTTGTTGGCGCGCGCCACGGAAATAAGATAAGGCAGGACCGTCTTCTGAGAACGCAGATTGTGATCCTGCACTTCCACATAATAGTCGTCGCCGAACAGCGCTTTGAAACGCTTGACCACCCTGTCGGCTTCCTCGAGATCGCCTGCGAGTATAGCCTGAGGCAGCTCTCCCGCAACGCATGCCGAAAGACATATCAGCCCTTCGCTGTGAGAAGAGAGCAGATCGAAATCTATACGCGGCTTGCGATAAAATCCCTCGGTAAAGCCCATGGATACGAGTTTTACAAGGTTGTGATACCCCTTTTCGTTCTTGCAGAGGAGCACGAGATGATTGGCTTTATAGCTCTTGTCTCCCGGCGCGGGACGGCTCCTGTGATCGGGCGCGGTGTATACCTCGCAGCCTATTATGGGCTTGACTTTGAACGTGTGCTCGGGATTCTTGTTGTATGCCGCAGCCTCTTTGTAAAACGACATCGCGCCGTACATGTTGCCGTGATCGGTTATCGCCACGGCAGGCTGTCCCAGCTCCGCACAGCGGGCAAACAGTTTGCTTATTTTGGTCGCTCCGTCAAGGAGGGAGTATTCCGTATGAAGATGCAGATGTACGAAACGTTTTTCTTCGCTCATTTTTTCTCTCCGCCTGTTTTTCTCAGTTCCGCAGCCATTGCCGTCAGCTTTGCAAGACGAT
>USNB01000188.1 GCA_900555875.1 uncultured Eubacteriales bacterium | reverse complement strand
GGTATATCCCGCCATGATGACGACGAAATCTCCGCGGTGGTTTTCCATCTCCGCGATAAGCGTGTCTATCGCTTCCTTGCCGTAATCCCAGTCGCCGCCTCCGCGGTACAGCGAATACGCCTCGTCGATGAAAAGGACCGAACCGTATGCGTCGCGGCATATCCCCGCCGTTTTGGGCGCGGTCTCCCCGACATACCGTCCGCACAGATCGCGTCCCGAATATTCGTAAAAATTGCCCGCGCTGAGTATCCCGCGCTCCTTGAGCATCCTGCCTATTATGCGGGCGACAGTGGTCTTGCCCGTTCCGGGGTTGCCCACGAAACGCATATGTATGCACGGACGCTCGTCCGATTTATCCGCAAGCTCTATCTGCGCCACGATCTCGCCTATCTTCTTCTTTATGTCTTCGCTGCCGACGAGCTTTTCCAGCATCTGCTCGCCCGTAAGCTCGCCCGCGTCGTCGGAAACAAGACTGCGCATATCCTCGAGCGTTACGGTGAGAGAACGCTTCTTCTTCCCCGCGTTGGAAAGCTGCTTGGCATAGATCAGCTCGCGCACCACTTTCTTGACGGTATTGAGCCCGTAAAACCTGCCGTCGCTCTTTTCGTCCGCCATGCGTTCGATGAACGGCTGCCACGCGTTTTTCGCCGCTTTGAATCCGTATTCCTTCAGCTCGCGTTCGGCGCATCCGATAAGCTCCTTTTCGGTCATCGGCGGGAACGACAGCGTGCGCACGCTGAGCACGTCGCCTATGGACGAGGAAAGACGCGCAAGAACGTCCTTGTCCACGAACGGTACGCGGAACACGATTATAAACTCGCCGGCATGCTTCTCGATCGAACGCAGGAACTGCCTGAACCAGCGGTCGTCCGTGTGGCTCATCCATTCGCTTATGTCCACGCAAAGCAGTCTCACGAAGTCCTCGTCGCCCGATCCGAGCATCTGCATCGCCTCTGCAAACGGTTCCTCGCTCTCCTTTACGGCTCCGAGACTGAGCTCCGTCACCTTGCGGGTATCCGCTCCGCGCACCAGCCCGAGATCGCATACCAGCTTATGGTACAGCCCGAGATACGTCGTCAGTCCGCAGCCGTCGCCGATGGAGAAAAGATAGCTCATCCCCGCGAACAGTTTACCCGTCCCGCACGACCTGACCTCCGGCGCCACGCGCGCGACCTCTTCGGCAAGCGCCTTGAACTCGTCCGCGCCTATGAGCGCGCGCACGGAGCGTCTCCGCGGCGGCGTCCTTCTTCTCCGCGGAGGGCATTTCCCCCGTCTCATGCAATACGGCGGCTCCGCCCGTGAGTATATCCGAGATGCTTATGTTTCCGTCCGCACCCGCCGGTCCCGTCTCAGGCTGCTCCGGTCCGGCTTCGGATCCGCTTTCCGTCACCTTCAGTCTGCTGTTTTCCAGCTCGCCCGGATACCTCTTTTCGAATGCGTCGCATACGTACTTCCTTATATCCGAAAGCATCATATCGCCGTTTGCCGAAACGGTGATCTCCGTCAGCGAAATGTCCGCGATCTTTATGTCGCTGATCCTGCTCAGCGCTTCTCTGAGGAAGGCTATGGGCAGCACGTCGTCGCCGCGATGCCCGAGCACCCAATTCCCGGAAAGCTCTATCGTAAAGTTTTTCATGTATTTTCTCCGACGGCGGGCAGCCCGCCCGCATGTGCAAAACTATTCTATATATAATAGCACGACTCTGTATTTTTGTCAATACCGACCGAAAAAATATTGCAAAATTCACCTTTCGCGCCATTACGGCGGCAAGCGCGGCAAACGCCGTTATGCCGCCGCCCCCGAAAACTTGCTTTTCCCCGAGAAATGATATATAATATATGTCTGATATGCGGGAGATATGCCCGCGGCAAAAGGACAGATGATCATGAAGATATCCGAAATGTTCAGAAACAAGAAAGCGCTGTGGTCGTTCGAAGTATTCCCGCCCAAGCCCACCGCGGACACGGACGCCGTGTCGCGCACTCTCGGGGAGCTTGCCGATCTGCGCCCCGATTACGTCTCCGTCACATGCGGAGCGGGAGGCACCGGCAACCGCCGCACGGCGGAGATAGCGGGCAGGATAAGAGCGCTCGGCATAGAACCGCTCGCACATCTGACCTGCATCAATTCGTCTGCTGCCGACGTGGAAACGTCTCTCGCCGAACTGAAAGCCGAAGGCATAACGAACATCCTCGCTCTGCGCGGCGACCGCGTCCCGGGAGCGAAGGAGTCCGAGGATTTCGCGCATGCGAGCGATCTGGCGGCATTCGTGATGGCTCGCGGGGATTTCGACCTCGGCGGCGCTTGCTATCCGGAATGTCATCCCGAAAGCGCTTCGCCCGAAGAGGACATAGAGAACTTAAAGAAGAAGATAGACGCGGGCGTCACGCACCTCAACACGCAGCTCTTCTACGATAACGAGGACTTCTATCGCTTCGCCGACAGACTGGCTGCGGCGGGCATAACCGTTCCCGTACAGG
>USNB01000187.1 GCA_900555875.1 uncultured Eubacteriales bacterium | reverse complement strand
GCTGTGTGAACGGCAGTTATGTGCCGTCAAAAAACAGCCGCATATTGAGCTGCATCACCAACGGTATCGTGAAGCTGGCGGATAAAAAGAGAACCGCGGCGCTGTACGGACTATGCGGCGGCGAAGCGGGACGCACGCTGCCCGGCGGCATAGCCGAAGAGCGCGACGTGCCCGTCCCGGGCAGCCGGAAGCTGGACTTCTGCGCGCCGGAGGGCGATGCTCTCCCGCTCGTCGCGGATATCCACGGCGGCGGGCTGATGTACGGCGACAAATCGCTCAACAGACGCTTCTGTTATGCGATCGCGTCGCTGGGATTTACTGTCGCGAACATAGACTACCGCCTCGCGCCCGAGGCGGACTTCCCGGGCATGCTTAAAGACGTCTGCCGCGCGGTGAGATACGCGCAGAGCGAGCGAGGCGGCAAAGGATTTTACCTTGCGGGAGACAGCGCCGGAGCGCTGCTCGCGCTCATGGCGGACGCCGCCGCGAAATGCCCCGAAGTGCGCGCGGCATTCGGACTGACGGAGAACGACGTGGGCGCGCCTGCCGACGGACTGCTGCTCGTCTCCGGCATGTACGTGTTCCGCAAACGCGGAGTGCGCGGTCTGGCGGGAGTGCCGGTAGGAAAAGGAGAATGGCTGAAATACACTTACATGCCCGCGCTGACGGACGTATATTCCCCTCCGCCCGTGTTCATGACGAGCAGCCGCGGAGACTTTCTTCTCGGCGCGTCGCGCAAGGCGGATAAGCTGCTCACCGAGCGCGGCGTCCCCCATGCGTTCGACTGCAAGGGAAAGCGGTGCGGCGATCACAAATACGTGCACGTCTATCCCGTCCGCGACCCCGAATGGGCGGAATCGCGCGAGCTGCTGGAACGTGCTTTCGCCTTCCTCCGCGGACACGGCAGATAAGACCGGATATATGCGACAGGCGCCCCGAAAGCCGTTACCGCTTTCGGGGCGCAAGTTTTTTCATTATATAATACGGTCGGTTACACTACGGGAAGTTCGAACCAGAATACCGAACCGGCGCCTTTCGCGCTCTCCACTCCGAAAGTGGTCTTATGCAGCTCGAGTATCGACTTGACGATGCTCAGGCCCAGTCCGCTGCCGACTACGCGGCGTTTATCCTGCGCGAGTCGGTAATACTTATCCCATACGGTATGAAGCTCCTCTTCCGTCATGCCTTTGCCGGTGTCCTCCACCTCCACGCGAGCGGAGTCTCCGTCTTTTCGGCAGCGGACAATGACTCGCTTGTCGCTGCCCGTGTAGTTGAGCGCGTTACCGATGAGATTATATACGACGCGGTCTATCTTGTCCGCATCGCCGCGGACGAGCAGTCCCGGCTCTATCTCGGACTCGAGTTTATAGCCCTTGGTCTCCTCCATTATCCCGAAACGCTTGATCGTCTCGCCCACGCGCGCGGAGAGATCGAACACCGCGGGAGCGAGTTTCATGACCCCGGACTCCAGCTTGCTCAGCTCCACGACCTCGTTGATGAGCGCGGTCAGACGCTCGGTCTCGTCTATTATGACCTGCGCCTGTTTGGCGGAACGCTCCTTGTTCCCGCCCGAGATATCCCTGATCATCTCGGAGTATGCGCGTATCATGGTCAGCGGCGTCTTCATGTCGTGAGAGACGTTGGCGAGCAGATCGCGGCGGAAGCGATTGTTCTTCTCCGCCTCGTCGAACGCGCTGTTGAACGCGCCCGACAGCTCGTTTATCTCCGAAAACTTGGTATTGACGGGCAGTGGTTTGTCCTTTCCGCGCCGCTTGGCTTTGACGCGTCTCGCAAGCTCGAGCATGGGCTTTGCCGCCGCAGCCGAGCCGAAGAACGCCACGACCGCAGACGCGATGAGACCCGCCACGGTTATGACCGTAAGCTGTCCGGCAAGAGTGTTGCGGGCGCTCGAGAAAGACGGAAGTTCGCTCGAGATGTATATATACATATCGTTGCTTATGCCTTCCTCGGCGTCGTATATGCTCGTACAATACCCGTAAAGCACTATGCTTTCGGTCACGTTGCCGAGGGAGGTCGTATCAGCGACGAGCGGCTGTTCGTACGATATGTTCTCCAGGTAATAATCGAACAGCTCGTCCGCCATGCCGGTCGCCTGCATCCCGCTCACGGTCGCGGACAGCACGTTCTCGGGTTCGCCGTAATCGTCCAGCCCGAATACCATGATGTTGACGTTGTTTTCGCTCGCATAGCCGCGTATGATCTCTTCACGCGCTTCGGTATCCGCGCCGTCTTCTATCGCGGCGAGATATTCCTCGGTGAACAGCTCGCCGAGACGCGCTATGTCGCTGCGCTGAAAGCCGACGTAAAACGTCGAATAGAATATGATCTCGAATATCCATACGATGCCCAGCACGAAAACGGTGATGAGCATGAATATCACCCAGATGTTGAAACGTATGGAACGGAAAATGCCGCGCAGTCCCCTTTTTTTCTTTTCCGTCCCCGGCTCGGGTTCCGGCGT
>USNB01000186.1 GCA_900555875.1 uncultured Eubacteriales bacterium | reverse complement strand
ACGGCTGCGGAAGGTACGCCTGCGGGAGCGCTGCTCGCGTTCAGCGTGAAGTCGCCGCCCGTCAGCACCATATTGCCGCCAGAGACGCTCACCGTGTCGCCGTATTCGGAGGAGAACGCGCCGCCCGTCACCTGAAGGAACTCGGATGACGACGCATCCGCGCCATAGGCGCAGGCGACGCAGGTCGCAGCTTCTTTCGCGCTGAAAGCGCCCGCATTGACAGCCATGTAACCGCCGGAGGCGTATATGCCGTAGGTGTTCTCCTTGCCGAACAGCGATTCGTATGCGCCGCCGCGAGTGTACATATTGCCGCTCATCATTTTGACGGTGGCATAATCGGGCGTGGTATCGGAGCCTTTCGGGTTCGCGCTGCCTTTGACGTTATGATAGCCGTATACGGTCACGGGGACGACATTGTTGTTCTCCACAGAAGGCGTCTCAGTGGTATATTCGTAACTGATATTGCCGTCCGCTTCGTTACGCAGCACGTTATAAGTATAATAGAAATCCGCACTGTTCTCCGACGCGGCTATCGAGGTGTTCGACGCGGTGTCGTCGTCTATCACGAAATAGAAATAGGTATCGGACTTGATAAGACCGCTCGAATATGATGTGCCGCTTGCCGGCGCCGTCCAAGCCTCGTCAAAATACATATTGCCGTTCACGAAATAACGGGTCGTAATGCCGTCGGTCTCCTTTTTCACGCTCGGAAGTATTATGGGAGCAGCGACCGTGCTCTCCGTATAGCCGCTGCCGCTCTTTACGCGAACGGTCAAAGAGGCGGTGCTTTCCATATGGCCGCCCGACACCGACTTATATGTCCCCGTACCGGCATACTCTTCGCTTCGCGGACCGCTCGTGAAAGTACCTGCCGTCACCGTAAGAGTGCCGCCGTCTATCTGCAGCACGCTGCCGACGGGATTGTAAAACGAACCGGTCTGCGACGTGGACGAATCGATGACCGTGAGGCGCACGCCCTCAATGATATTGAGCATAGGTTCGCGGTTGTTGCGCTGGATCTCGTGGCCGTTGAGGTCGATTATGAGATCGGCTCCGACGTCGGTTATGCCCGATGTGATGATGAGCGGGTCATCCACGTCGTCCGCTATCGTGATGTTCGAATATCCGTTCTCCACGGCGGCGATGAACTCCTCCACGGAGCTGACCTCCACCTGGTCGGCGACGATGTACTCAAGCTCGCTGTCGTACATGTCAGAACCGGACTGAAGCTCTTCGGAATAACGACCTTGCGTGAGCAAAAAGCCGAGCATGGTCGCAAGAACGAGCATGAGCAGCACGAATATGAGAAATCCCGTTTTATTCTTAAGCCCTTTCATGCCTCACCTCCGCCGTCGGTCGTCGCGTCGGTCTGCACGAAAAGCATGTTGAGCTTCGTCATAAAGCCCTTGCTTATCGCGTCCGAGAACATATATACCTTGTTGGTACCGTCCGGATCGTTATTTTTCTGGGTAGAAGTATCGTAATACGGATCGTCGGTAACGTCGCCGAAATAGATATATCCGCTCTTCCCGCCGTTGGAACACAAACCGTATTTACCGCGCACGGAAGAAATATCCGAAGAATCCACTTCGACGGGATCCGTGCCGTCCGCATCATTATAAAACTTCTCTATGGGATGTGCGACGGTAGCCGCGTCGGGATCTTCTGAAAGCGGCGCGATATGTTCGTAAGACAGCATTGCTGTGCCGTCATAATTGCCGTCATCGGCGATGCCGTATGTCTTGTTTATGCGCACGGTGGTGGTCGTGCCGGTATCCCCGCTCGCGTCATATATCGGCAGTTCGCAGTTAAAATGATAACCGGTCACCTTTGCGCCGTTGAACGTCATGGTCGAGCCATTTGCCGGAACGGAGAGCAGGCAGTCCCAATTTGCCTGCTCCACGTTATTCAAGAACACATCGCCGTGAGTGCCATCCTCGCCGCCGTCCCACACGGAGTTCATATCCTCGTTTTCCCTGAATTGCTCGACGGACGTAACGTAAAGTACGAAGGTCTTTTCTTCCTTTACGCCGGCATCAAAACGCATCTCGGGGAGCGAGATGTCTATCGTCCAGAAGGACACGTCCTTTTCGCAGTCGATGTAGACCAGCGGCGCCATGGTAGACGAGGACGAGCCGCCGCCCACGATCGTTGAGCCGCTCGTATCCAGCCCGCGCATAAAGCCCACCGAGTACGTCGCCGTTTCGATCGCGGAATTTATCGTGAGCGTGCCGCCGTCGTCGTGCGTCGCCGTTATAGTACCCGTGTGATCGGTAGTATTTCCAATGGCGGTAAAATTACCCGAAAGCGTGAGCGTCTCTTCGGGGGCGCTCGCAAGGCCGTCCGTGCGATCTTCGTAAGCTGTGGAAGTTCTCGTATCGAACGTCTCCGCATTATTATACCTTGCCGCGACTATATCCTTCAATACATATTGAGGAGATATGACGAGGTCGCCGCCTTCATTCTGCGGCCTGACCTGCACGACCTGCAGGGCAAGATTGCCCGCGAACTCGGCGGGCGCATAAAAGCGTATGGAAGCCGCGACGG
>USNB01000185.1 GCA_900555875.1 uncultured Eubacteriales bacterium | reverse complement strand
GACGAAGGTCAGCGACGCGAAGAACGTTTCGATCTGTTCGGCGAAGAGCACCCCGACGATGCCGGCCGGGATCATCGAGACGACGATTTTGAGGATGTAGGCCTGCTGTTCGTTGAAATGCCGCGAAAAGAGTCCCTGCAACAGGTGCAGCAGTTCGCGCCACAGCACGACGACGGTGCTCAGCACCGTGGCGGCGTGCAGCATGACGTCGAAGGTGATGTTGTTTTCGAGCTCCACGCCCAGCACTTCCTTGGCGATCTGGAGGTGTCCGCTGCTCGATACGGGAAGAAATTCGGTCAGCCCCTGTACGGCGCCGAGAAGGAGCGCCTGCCATACGCTCAAGAGAGCATCTCCCTCACGACTGCCGCCGCGCCTTCGGCGTCGCCGCCCTCCGCCATGATGCGAAGGACGGGTTCCGTACCGCTCGGACGTATGACCACGCGTTCCGCAAGACGCCGCGCCGCGCGTTCCGCGTCGCATATCCTGTCCGCCGGAGGCGCTCCATGCGGGATGGGCAGGTCGCATGAGACCTGTCTGTCGCAGACGAACGTGTGCAGTCCTTCCGTTACGGCAAGAACGGCTATCGCGGCAGCCGACAGTATGCCGTCCCCGCAGGCGCCGTCCACGATGAAATGCCCGCTCGGTTCGCCTCCGAGCCGGGCGCCGAGCGCGCGCATGACCTCGCTTATGCTGCGGTCGCCGACGTCCGTCCGCACCAATCTCATCCCGCGCGACGCCAGCCTGCGCTCCAGCGCACTGTTCGTAAGCACGGTCCCGACCACGGTCTCGCCCAAAGGATAGCGCGTGAGATTATACAGCGCTTCGTCGCCCGCAAGCAGCCTGCCCGACCACACGACGAGTCTGTCCGCATCGCCGTCGAACGCCGCGGCAAGGTCATACCCGCCCGCAGCCGCGCACATAGCCTCCGGGTGCAGCGCTCCGCAGCGCACGTTTATGCATTCGCCGCGGCATTCTTCGCAGAGGAGCCGGACTTCGGCTCCCAATCCGGAAAACAACCCGACGGCAGCGTCCTTCCCCGCGCCGCCGCCGTGATCGAGAAGGACGCGCAGTCCCTGCAATCTGTACGAACGGCCGGACGATTCCGCCATCGCCCGAACGCGCGCGGCAAGCATGGCGGCATACTCCTCTCCTCCGCCGTTCCACTCGGTGCGCAGCCCGACGGTATGCTGCCGGGGAGGAACATTATCCGTATAATACTCGACGGCGCTCTCCATGCCGGCGGTCAGCTTCCGTCCGTCGGGCAGAAAAATTTTCAGACCGTTGTACTCGGGCGGATTATGCGACGCGCTGACAGCCACGCCGAACGTACAGCCGCGGCTGCCCGTCAGGTACGACACCGCCGGAGTAGTGAGCACGCCGGCGAGACAGACGTCGGCGCCGCCCGAAACAATGCCCGCGGCGAGAGCGCTCTCTATCGCAGGCCCGGATGCGCGCGTATCTCTGCCTATGAGCGCCCTGCCGCCGAAGACGTATGCGAGCGCCCTGCCCGCGCGATAAGCAAGATCCTCCGTTATGCCCTTGCCGTATATCCCTCTTATGCCGTCCGTGCCGAAATACTTCATACCAGATTACATATGCTCGGCGGACGAAAAATATGTCACGGAGGCGGAAGCGGCGGCATATGATACGGGTATGTGCGGAATTATCGGGATAACGGGAGAAAAAGACATAATACCCGCGCTCGTCGGCGGGCTGGAAAAACTCGAATACAGAGGATACGATTCCGCAGGCATCGCTCTTGCGGAAAACGACGGGCTGCGCGTCATACGCTCCGTCGGGCGGATATCGCGGTTAGCCGAAAAACTCTGCGGCGTGACTACCTGTGCGCACTGCGGGATCGGACATACGCGCTGGGCGACGCACGGCAGATCGACGGAGATCAACTGTCACCCGCATCTGTCGTTCGGCGGAAAGTTCGCCATAGTACATAACGGGATAATCGAAAATTGCCGAAACCTTCGGGAGCTGTGCGTCTCTCGCGGTATTTCCCCCGTTTCCGACACAGACAGCGAACTCATCGCGCATCTGCTCGAGTTCAATTACGACGGCGACGTGCTGCGCGCCGTCCGGAAGACGTCCGAAATGCTGGAAGGGTCGTTCGCCGTGGGCGCCGTATGCTCAGACGACCCGGACAGCATATACGCATTCAAGCGCATAAGTCCGCTGATCATAGGCGCGGGAAACGGCAGATGCTGCCTCGCATCCGACGGATGCGCCGCCGCAGGATACGGGGATACGTACGTCCTCGGCGACGGTCAATACGCGAAGCTCACGCCGTCGGGCGCGGAAGTATGGTCGCGGGGACGAAAAATAACGCCTAAGCGCGTGAGCGGCTTCGGCGCATGGTCGTGCGGAACGGACGGATACGCGCACTATATGCTGAAAGAAATACTCGAGCAGCCGGAAGCCGCAGCACGGACGATCGAGGCACAGAGCGGAAAACGCCTGCGGGGCGAACTGCTGCTGCTCGGCTGCGGCTCGTCTTATCATGCCGCACTGTCGGCAGTGCCGCTTGCGGAACGCTGTACCGGCAGACAG
>USNB01000184.1 GCA_900555875.1 uncultured Eubacteriales bacterium | reverse complement strand
GAGCTGTATCCGATATTCTCGCGGGGGAAACCCCCTTCTTTGAAAAGAAGGGGGTTTCCCCCGCACCCCTTTCCGCCAAGAAACTTAAATTAAATTTATCCCCTCAATAAATCAAATTTATCCTTTAATCAAATTTATCCTTTAATAAAACTTATCCCTTTTTCTTTTATTTCGACAGAACGTTGCCTTGCGCACTTCTGTCGCGCCCCAAGGTGCGTCCCTTATTCCTGCTTCGATACGAAGGACGGCGTACCGCGACCGAGCGCGCAGCTCAAAAGAGCGGCATAAAGCCGTCCCGTCATGCGGACGGCTTATCTGCCGTTTCTGACAAAGCACACGGGCAAAACGCACACTGCGCCCGCTGCCAGCGCTACAGACGCCGCCTGCCACGGGGCGAACACGGAAGGAGGAATAAGAAAGGAAGTGGCGATACCGACGGCGACGAGAACGGCGTACGTCAGAGCTATGCCGACGAAGGCGCCTATGATGCCGACTATAAGGTTTTCTGCGGCGAGCATGCCCGTCACCGTTCCGCGGGAAGCGCCGAGACTGCGCAGCAGGCGGAACTCGCCGCGGCGTTCACGCGCGGAAAGCGCCGTTACAGCAGCAAGAAGCAGCGCGGAAGCGACGGCGACGAGGGCGGCGATCGCGGCAAGCACTCCGGCGACCGAGCCTATCATGCCTTCGGCATAACTCGCGATCGCGGCGGTATTGTCCGCAAACGGTACGCGCAGATCGTAATGTTCTTCGTTCCATGCGGCAAGATATGCGGTTATCTCGTCCTTTGCTTCGACGGAAGAGGCATAGAACTCCACTCCGCCGGGAAGAGAGCACCCGCCGATGGAACGCAACATGGTCAGTCCCTGTTTTTCGGGCAATGCGTCGCCCGTCAGCGGGTCGGCATATACGCCGCGCTGCTCGTAAGCGTTCCGCACGTAGCCGACGACTTCGGACTCCGCAGAAAGCTCAAGCAGTTCGCCGTCAAGCGCCGTATCGTAATACAGCCCGCAGCTCGGCGCCGAATCGTCGGTGCGGCGGAGAACGCCTGTTATCTTAAGCTCCGTTCCGTCGCCCGGCGAGATCTCCGTCAGCGGCCGTACGGAAGGACTGAATGTATTGTTTATGGCGAACGTGTCCGACGAGGAGCGGTAGCGGTATATCACGTCGTTGGAAAAAAGCGAGAACCGTTTGCCCGTCAGCTCTTCATACGACCACCCGTAACGCGAATTTTCCGTGTCTCCCGAGAAATACGCGTCTATCTCGTCGGTGGAATAGTACCCCGTCAGCGCAAGCACGTATTCGTCTATGCCGTAATCCTCGTCGATGACGAGCGCCATCTCCCCCGCTCCGTCGGGATATTCGCCGTAGACCAGCTCGCATGACCCGAGTACGACGTCCCTGCTTTCGGGCAAAGGCGAAAACACGTCGGGCAGCGCGTCCAGCACGCCCGTGGACGCCGTGAAGCGGTCGGAATAGTCGTTTATGTATGAGAGCGAGACGTTGAGCTCGGTGCTGCCTATCTTCACCGCGGTAAACACGTGCGAATCATAGTCGAGCCTATAGTCGTAATGGATATACGCGCAAAGATCGTCGTTCATTGCGGATACGCAGTCCAGAAACTCCTCCGAGACGGGCACGCCGTCCGTCACGCGGAAATACAGCTCGCTTAAGTATGTCCTGACATACACGTCGTCGGTCAGACGGGATATATCGGGCGTGTACCCGTCGGTCATCAGCTCTGTGATATCGTACGCGCCATCGCCTGCGATGACAGGATACGAGCGCAGCGTACTGCGTTCGAATGCGTCCACAAAGCCGTAAGCGCCGCCCGCGAACGCGATGACCGCCGCAACGCAGAACGCGCCTATCATACATATGAACGACATCAGCGCGCTCCGTCCCTTTCGCCTGACCGCGTTTTTCGCGCCCAGCTTCAGCGGGAAAGCTGCGGACGGGGAGGGCGCGGGTGCAGACGGACGCGCCACGTCCGAAAACGCACGCGGATCGCTGTCCGACACTATGCGTCCGCTGTCTATCTCTATAATACGGTCGGCATATTTTTCGGCAAGTTCCCTGTTGTGCGTGACCATGACGACGAGACGGGCGGCAGACAGCTCTTTGAGCAGCCCGACCACCTCTTCGCCGCTCGCGGGATCCAGCGATCCCGTAGGCTCGTCGGCAAGTATAACGTCGGGCTCCTTGGCTACCGCTCGCGCGATCGCGACGCGCTGGCGCTGCCCTCCGGACATCCCGCCCGGGCGCTTGTCCTTCATGCTCTCCATACCCACGGCCCGGAGCGCCGATACCGCCCGTTCTCCGGCGTCCGGAAAAGCCGCCAGACGGCACGCGAGCACGACGTTCTCTTCTGCCGTGTAGTCGGGCACGAGATCGCCGCTCTGGAAAACGAACCCCACGCTGCGGCTGCGATATGCGTTCTTCTCGCGCTCGGTGAAATCGGAGAGCGGCTTGCCGCACACGGTGACGTCGCCCGACGTCGGTTCGTCCATACCGCCCATTATATTGAGAAGCGTGGTCTTGCCGCAGCCGGACTCTCCCAGCACGCAGACAAGGCCGCTCC
>USNB01000183.1 GCA_900555875.1 uncultured Eubacteriales bacterium | reverse complement strand
CCCTGCCGTGCCGTCCACGCGCGAAACATATAAGCCCGGACGCAGTTTAAGATGATCCACGCTGAAACTCGCTATTTTTTCCATATATTATATAACCCCTCCGAAAGCGCTCCCGACACGGACCCGCGGGAAGCACACGTTATTTATTTGTGCGGCTGCCACTTGCAGTCCGTGATCTTAAAGTCCGTAAAACGCGCGGTAAACGACGAGTCCTCCGGACTGCACGCATATACGCCGAATGATATCTCTCCGCCGCCCGCGTGCATATGACAGATGCGCATCTGCCTGAACTTCTCTCCGTCTTCCGCGCATTCGATGAGATAGTCGTTCTCCCTGCGGCTCAGCCTGTAATACATGCAGGAAGTCCTGTCCGCAGATATATCCGTAGTTGCCCAATCCGACCATCCGCCGTTAGTCACGACGCTGCCGAGACGCGCATATTCGCCGTTCTCGTATTCTATCGACGCCTTCAGCCAGTCGTCGGAGCCGAGATATAACGCGATGCCGCACTGGTCGAACCGACGTTTTCCGACAAAACTCGCCTTCACCGAAAACGAGAAGTACTTCTCCGCCGTCTTTATCTGCAAAACGGGCGCATTGTCGTTCCTGAAGCCGTAGTACGTCCGCTGCCACAAGTCCGTTCCCGGCTGAGTAACTATGGTCACTTCGTCCGCCGAAACTTCGCACAGATCGGGCTTGCGTACCCAAAAATATCCTTTTCCCGGAAATTCCATCATTTCTCCTCTCCGTTGCTTTTATATTATAACATGAGATATATGTATTGTCAACATCGGAAGTACGGTGCATCGTACTTCCGATACGATCCGCGTATACCGAACAACGTCTTTTTCAGAGAGGAAAACTGCCGCATTTATCGTTCCGTCAATACTTTGCACATAAGGATGTGCGGGCAGCCTTCGTCGGCGTACTCCGATCCGACCGCGGCATAGCCCTGCTTTTCGTAAAAGCCGCGCACGCGCACCTGGGCGGAAACAAACGTCTCTTCTCCGCCGTGAGCGGCTATACGGGTCTCAGCCTCCCGCATGAGCGCCGCGCCGAGCGCCATGCCCCGACAGGCGCGCGAGACCGCCACCCTGCCGATGAAATACCTGCCGTCATCCGCGCGATAATATCTGCACGTCGCGAGAGGCTCTCTCCCTTCGTACAGCACGATATGCGCGGCACGCTCGTCGACGTCGTCAAACTCGTTCTCGAACCCCTGTTCGTCCATGAATATTTCTCTGCGCAGCCGCGCCGCGTCGTCCGGCAGACCGCAAAACACCTCAGCATGCATACAAACACCTCATTTATAATCCGGCATAAGTACTATGTCACGTATAAAACATCATATTTTCCTGCAGATACGCCATCGATTGGATATATTTACCTCTCCGCCATCACCGCGAACACAGCGATATCCGCGCGGCTCCGCCGGAAGAACAAATTCGTTCGGAGCAAGCGCAGCGTTTCGCCTGCCGGTCATGCTCGACTTGCGGCGGCTATCCGATCCTGCCGCCGGGCGGATAAAACGGGCATGCGGACTTAAGGCACGTGCCGTTATCGCGAGAAAAATCGCAATACACGTCTGAGACAGCCATAGGCACTCCGAGCTTCTCGCGTGCAAAAACCGCACCTATACGAAGCGACAAAAACGCATTGCGCTTACAGCATCTCGGTCCGCCTATCCTGCTCATTTCCGCCAGCACGGACGACGTAAACGCCATATTGTCTCCGTAACCGGCATCTGCGCTCAGCGGCCCCGTACCGCGTATGACGGACATTGCCGCGCCCACCGACGCTGCCGCACCGCAAACGCCCCACAGTCCGCACATCGCTCCCGGCATGGATACGACTCGCGCAGCCAGCGCTTTGAGACACGCTGCCGCGTCTATCTCCCCGCCAGCGTTGCGGTACGCCGCGATGAACGCCGCGCCGTCAAGATAATGATGCTCGGGGCCGTGCATGCTTATGCGCCCGTCGCGCATGATGTCGCGCGCCACGGAGACCGGGTCTGCCGACGCGGACGCGAGCGCCGCAGCGGTTATGACGTCGTACTTTTCGGGAAGCGTGATATCCGTCATTTTTTCTCCTTTTCAAAACGCTTCTTCAACACTTCGTAGTGATTGCGATTGGATTTATCGCCGTCATTATCCGGAAACAGGCAATACGGCAGACTGTCCGTCTCGCGATGCTTGATCACGCACGCACAGCATTTGCCGTGATCGGGGCACGTCTCTTTGGGGCACATGCACTCCTTAACGTTCGGACAGGCCATTTTTACATCCTCCTTCATATCATATGAATCGTCCCGTGATGCTCCCGGGAGCGTTTTTTATATCCTCCGGAGTGCCGCACGCCACTATGCGTCCGCCCTCTTTTCCGCCGCCGAGCGCCAAACCGGGGAGCAGGTCTACCTTGGCGCGCTGCAAAGCATCGTCTTTTCCGGCGTGCCCGATGGCAGCACGCTGCGGGAGTATCTCCGTGCGCTGCTGGCCGATGGAAGGCTTTCCCCCAATACCCAGATCGCCCTGTGCGGGGACGCCCTTTCACTGTATGATGGGGAAGCGCTCACTGGGGATA
>USNB01000182.1 GCA_900555875.1 uncultured Eubacteriales bacterium | reverse complement strand
ATCATCCTCATCAGATACACCGAGAAGGATCAGGAATCCCTGTCCGATGGAACCGGTCTCCCGCCCGTCCACATGTACCGACGCATGTTTTACTCTCTGTAGTACGACTCTCATCTATCTTTCCTCCAGACTGGCCGCTCTGCATCCGCTTTTCCGGAGTGCAGATCTTTCGTCTTGGAACTTTCTGTCACCAAAACAGCCGAAAACGGTCTATGTCGGACCGTTTCCTGCAAGTTCCTCCTGTTTTCTTTCTGCTTTCTCACGCTCGCGGCGCTTTTCTTCCTCACGCCTGCGCTCTTCCTCCTCGA
This sequence comes from uncultured Eubacteriales bacterium, assembly GCA_900555875.1. Taxonomy (GTDB): domain Bacteria; phylum Bacillota; class Clostridia; order Christensenellales; family Pumilibacteraceae; genus Protoclostridium. The sequence goes on along the minus strand of USNB01000182.1, from coordinate 2,275 downwards.
CGGCCATGATCGCCTGGTTTAAGGAGAACATCTTCATATCCAGCATATCCACCATATCTGCACAGGACTTTAACTCCCGTTCCAGATAATCCGGTGCCTTTCCCTCAAACTTATAAGCGATCTTGTGTTCCAGGGACGCCCAGAAGTCCATCGCGATCGTGCGTATCTGTACTTCGACGGGGACGTTTTCCTTGCTGCCGGCGAAGAACACGGGCACGCGCACGATGAGGTGCAGGCTGCGGTAGCCGTTGGGTTTGGGCTGTTTTATGTAATCCTTGCGTTCGACAAGTTCGATGTCGTCCTGCGCGAGCAGAGCGTCCGCGATCGCGTATATGTCGTCGATATACGAGCATACGACGCGCACGCCCGCTATGTCGAACAGGTTGTTTTCCATCCCTTCTATGGAGAAGGGCAGGTCCTTGCGCATGAGCTTGTTCACTATGCTCTCCGTGCTTTTCAGCCGGGAGGATATGGAACTTATCGGATTGCGTTTGTGCTTGACGTTGAATTCCGTGCTGAGCACGTCGAACTTGGTCTTTATCTCTTTTATGGCGCAGGAATATTTCATCTGCATATCCTTATACTGCACCAGAGTCCACATGACCTTTTTCGTGTGTCTGTAGATGTTGGCTATGCCCGCAGTGAGATTCGCGGGGAGCATGTCCGATCCCGCGCCTCCGAAGAGATCGTCGTTGTTATCCATGGATCTTCTCCTTTATGGTTTTGTCTTAAGACATTATACGCCGCCGTTATTTACATAATATTAAATCCTTGTAAAAAAATCGTAAAAAGAGGAGCGGCAGCACGCCGCTCCTCTTCCGTCATGCGAACTGGCTGTTATACAGGTCGGCGTAAGCGCCGCCTTTCGCGAGCAGCTCGTCATGGCAGCCTTATTCGACGATGTCGCCGTGCGCCATGAACAGTATGATGTCTGCGTCGCGTATAGTCGACAGACGGTGCGCGATCACGAAGCTCGTTCTGCCGCGCATGAGCGCGTTCATCGCCTTGCTTATCTCCGCCTCCGTCCGCGTATCCACGCTGCTCGTGGCCTCGTCGAGGATGAGCACGGGCGGGTCGCAAAGAAACACGCGTGCGATCGTCAGCAGCTGTCTCTGTCCGACGGAGAGAGTGGAAGCGTCGCTCGTAAGCACCGTGTCGTAGCCCTGCGGCATCGTACGGATGAAGTAGTCCACCTTCGCCATCTGCGCCGCGCGTACGATGTCGTCCCGCGAAGCGTCCGGTCTGCCGTAGGCTATGTTCTCCGCGATCGTCCCGCCGAACAGCCATGTGTCCTGGAGCACCATGCCGAACTGCGAGCGCAGTCCGCGGCGCGTCAGTTCCGTAGTGGGCACTCCGTCGAGAAGTATCTTTCCGCCGTTTACTTCGTAAAACCGCATGAGCAGATTGACGAGCGTGGTCTTGCCCGCGCCGGTGGAGCCTACTATGGCTATCTTCTGTCCGGATCGCGCGTCGAAACTTATGTCGTGCATGAGGATGTTATCGGGCGAATAGCCGAAGCTGACGTTCCGGAATGATATGTTGCCGAGCGCGCGATCGATGGTGACGGGGGAGTCGGTGTTCGGCACTTCCTCTTCAGCGTCCAAAAATTCGAACGTGCGCTCCGCCGACGCGAGCGCCGACTGCAATGAGTTGATCATATACGACGTCTCGGTGAGCGGCTCGGCGGCGATATTGAGGTATTGGAAGACCGCCTGCGCTATCCTCGAGAGCAGTCGTATCAGCGGGTTGACCGCGCTCGTCAGGAAGTCCGCGTCGCGTGATGCCGTGCGCCGGGCATAGGCGTGCGCCGCGAAATTCCGCGATATCCGTCCGCGGCGTTGACAAATCCGCCCGCCGGGTGTATCATATGATACGAAAAGCTGTCTGCAAGGAGAAGGCTGCGCCTGCTCCGAAGGAGGGTAATACATGACCGACAACGAACTTAAAGCGCATGAGGGGCTGCGCGCCGCAGCTCCAGAGTTTGTAAAGATAACAGACGATTTCGCGTTCGGCGAGGCGCCGGAGGCGGCGGCACTGGACGGCAGAACGCGCTGCCTTGCTTCTCTCGCTGCTCTTATCGGGCGCGGAGGCATAGACGAATACGAAGCCTTACTGCCCTCCGCTGCGGACGAGCTGAAAAAAGAAGAGATCTTCGAGACGGTATACCAGAGCGCGGCATACCTCGGCATAGGCAGGGTACGGCCGTTCGTCGCCGCGACGGCGAAAACGCTCGGGAACGACGAGCCGGGGCGTTCGGTGACGACGAAGAAGGACC
>USNB01000181.1 GCA_900555875.1 uncultured Eubacteriales bacterium | reverse complement strand
CACCGAACGCGCGGCGGACGGAGTGACCCGCGTATGGGCGGCAGACGACGGTACCCTCGCTTACGTTGCGAACGGACGCGCGTTCATGTGCAGGGGAAGCGCGGACATCGCCTGCGCGGACGGTACGGATGCGGTGCTCACGGGCAGCGGAGAGGATGCGGTCATGCACGTGCTCGGCGGCGGAACGGTACGCGGATACGGCGCGGGCGGCGCGATATATTCCCGCGCGTCGTCGGCGCTCGCGTTGTCCTCTTCGGGCGGGAACGTTTTCGATCTTACGTCCTCGGGGGTGGATACTTATACCGCCGACGGTACGTTTGCGGGTCATGCCGGGCACGGGCTGGATGCGGAAAGCGCGGTATCCCGTTCTCCCGGCGCGTTCGCGGTGCGGACGTCTGCGGAAAGCGGCGGCGCGCTGGCGGTCGTAACGCCGTCTTATGTGAGAGTGATAGAGGGTGCGGAAGCGCTTGACGGTACGCTCGGGGCGGTGCGCACCGGGAGCGGGATACGTATAGCGGATTTTTCGGGCGCGGGCGAGCGCGACGTCGGAGAAGCGGATTCGGCGTAGTTCGCGTTCGCGAACGCACTGTATTCGGTGTCGGAGGGCGGCAGGATAACGCGCCGTGCGGCAGTCGCGAAACGCGTGCTGCTTACGGGAGCCGCATTCGTATCCGGCTCCGTTTACGAGGTCGCAGGAACGAAACGCACCAGAGACGCGGCGGCGGTCACGGTGACCGTCGGAGGAGGATGAATGGAAATAATATCGGCATGTATAGAGAGCGGATGCTATTCGGCGGTATTTGCCGTGCTGCTCGTCTATGCCGTGAGATCGCATGCGGCGAGAGAGCGGTATTACCGCAAGGTCATCGACGAGCTGACCGCGGGGCTGTGCGATCTCGAGCACGTGCATGTGCGGCTGGACGAGATAAAGATGCTTTGTTCCCGTCGGAGCGAAAAGAAAAAGGGGGCGGAAAGATGCGCGTCAGAGGAGCTAAAAATCTCGGCGGCGGAACGCTCCTGAGCGCAAGCGGCCGGGACGGCGTCTGCGCGTACGTGCTCTCGTCGGGCACGGTGTACGCACGCTCCGTATCGGGCAGTTCGGCGGTGATATGCGCGGAAGCGTATTGCCGCCTGCAGTCGGGGAGCGTGACGGTGAAAGGAGGCATACCCGTTTATGAAGAAGAGTGAAATGCGTCTGCTCAGACGCGTGATAGCGGATGCGGAGATACGCATCTATCGTTTGGGAGGAGAAGTATGACATCATACGCATCGTATCTGAAAAAAGCGGCGGAGGAAGCAGAACGCGGGAATGCGAAAAAGGCGACCGCGACCGCCGAAGAAAAAGCGGAAGAGACGTTTACCAAAGCGGAGCTGACCGCCGCGCTTGAAGAGATAGAAAACGAATACGTCGTAAAAGAGGACGGCGAACTGCCCGAGGGAGTAAGGTATGAACGCATCGAATACGACGAACCCACGGACGCGGAACTGCTTAAGACCGCGGAAGCGGAGCTGGCGGAATACCGTGAGGAAGAACTTGCGGATATCGGAAAGGAAGCCGACGACAGAAGGACGGCGGCGAATGAACGTAAGGCAAATGCCGCGCGTACGCTTGCCGAAGAGGAAGAGCGCATAGCGGAAGATCACGGCGAGGCGGTGCGTTCGCTGGAAAACGATATGCTCAGGCGCGGTCTCGCGCGGTCGTCGATAGCGTCCGGCGGCGCGTCGGAGCTGGAACGCGGCAGAGCGGACGCCGTTTCGGAAGCAAGGCGGGGAGCCGCGGAGGAGAGTGCGGCGGCGGACGCTGAACTCGACGCGCTGGAGAAGGATATGGAAAAGGCTCTGAACGCCTTTGACATAGCTTATGCCGCGCGCGTCGCCGAGCGCATGGCGGAACTTACGGAGGAGCGCGAGAAGAAGCGCAACGAAGCGATCGAATACAACAACAAGATGGCGGAAAAGGAACGGGAGGACGCTCTCGAGGCGGCGGGGTCGGGAACGCTCACCGCGGGCGAGGTGCCCGAAGAGCTGCGCGGCGAATACAACGAAGCGAAGTATGAGGTCGTGCGCAGATATCTGTACAGTCTGGACGCCGACGCGGCGCGGGTCGCCGTGCGCAACGATCCCGACATCCGCAACGCGCTTTCCGATTATTATTACTACAGACTGTACCGTGAATTCGGCGACGTATGACGGAGGCGAAAATGAAGATCACTAAAAAGACGATCATAGCGATAGCGTCGTTTCTCATGCTCCTGCTGCAGGCGTTCGGGCTGAAGATAGATCTGCCCGTGATAAACGAAGCGATAAGCGCGCTTGCCGGCGTGCTCGTCATGCTGGGGATAATATCCGACGGCGGCGCGGGGGACGGCGGCGCGTCTGACGGGGCGGGAAACGACGGAGAAGATCCGGGCGGTACGGACGGTGGCGGCTCCGACGCGGATGATAACGGCGGAAACGACGCTTCCGGCGAAGAAAAAACGGATAATGAACGCGATTTGAGTTGACAAGGCGGGGGCGAGGGCGTATAATTACAGCAAAAGACAATACCTGACTCTATTGCAGGATAAGGAGATATCATAAAATGGAACCCAGACTGTTTCATCAGGAAGATTGCGATCTTTCCGTACTGAAGAAGAAGACGGTCGCCGTCATCGGCTACGGTTCGCAGGGACATGCTCACGCCC
>USNB01000180.1 GCA_900555875.1 uncultured Eubacteriales bacterium | reverse complement strand
GTTCGGCTTCGCCCACGAAACCGCCTATGACGGGGATCGTCCTGGCCATGGCCTCCTCGCTCAGTCTGCCGGCAGCGTTAAGCCCTTCGCCGAGCTTAGTCATGACGGTCTGCTTCTTTCCGTCCATGAGCATCCTCACGCTGCCGCTGCCGATGTCTATGACCGCAACACCCATATCCCCTCCTTATTCCGCGCCGACGTATGACTCCTCGCCGTCATAAACGTAACCGAGATACTCTCTCGCATAACGCTCAAAGAACTCGAGACGAGTGGCGTCGTCCGTCATGTATTCCAACCTGTCCTCGCCCTCTTCTATCGCGGCGGCAAGCTCTTCGCTGGTACGCTCCAGCTCAGCACGCCGTGCAGACAGGGTGGAAATGGATACTATGTTGCATATGAGCGCAATGACCGCTATCAGCAGGAGCAGAACGCCGGTCACCGTACAAAGTATGGCTATCTTGCGCTGTTTCTCCGTCATTGCCGGTTTTTCCGCGGCAGTCGATGCGCGTCTGTCATCGGTAAACTTTTTCATACAATAACACCTCTCGCCCGGCGCATATCGCGATCTTCGGGTATTATTGATTATACCACCGCCGCACACCTTTGTCAAGCCCTTCGCATGCGGCGCGTTTTTTGTCATATCCCACGGATAAAGAGCATAATCTGATAGCGTGGATAAGAAAAAGCACAGTCTGACTACGGAATCGAGAACGCGCACGCTTGTTACGGGCGTGGAAAAGGTCATATCGTCGTCGCCCTCGTCCATAGAAATGGTGACGACGGAAGGCGCGCTTTCCGTGCGCGGCGACGGATTGCACATACACGCGTTCTCCGCCGAAAGCGGCGACCTGACGTTCGAAGGGCGCGTGGACAGAATAGATTATCATTCGGGCAGAAAGCCCGTTCTCGGGAGGATATTCAAGTGACGATAGCGATGCAGATAATACTCTTCTTTGCTCTGATAGCCGAAGGCGCGCTCACCCGCCTTGCCTTTTCCGGTACGGAAAAGCTGAAAAAGCGCGTGGATCGCAAACCGTTCTCCGTTTTCGCGGACGTAATGACCGCCTTTATCGGCGCGGGCGCGATGTTCCTCACCTGCTTTCTTCTTGCCGGTTCGGTGCGCGTGTTTTACGCGGTATTCTTCCTCGGCGGTCTGACCGTCATGCATTTCCTTCTTCCAAATAAAAAGAACGGGAAACCGGCAACCGCGGAAACAGACGCATAAAGCCGAAAAAACCGCCGGAGGACCCGAACGGAATTCCCCCGCATAAAAAAGCCCGCCGCCGCTGCCGAGAGGGGAAATCGGCTGCGGCGGCACCGCGTTTGCCGCGATCGACGGCAAAAACGATCTCAGAGGCGTTATCGGGCGTCGGGTGCGCCGGGACCGCTTTCCGCGGGCGACTCTTGCTCCGCGGGCTTCTTCACTCTGCTGAAGAAACATGCGACTACGGCGACGACGCTCGTTGTGAGAGTCAGTACTATTGTAGCTATGATGATGCCGAATTTATCGGGATTGCCGAACATGACTATTTTCTGGAAATAGTCCACTATCGAGCCTATCGTTGCGGGCGGGCTGACGGCGAAGCATCCGAGCGACGCCATCGCGCATCCCGCCGCGGCTATCGGAGTGTAGTCGTTGTCTATGAAGAACTGCACTCCTTCACACGCAATGACGGCGACGAGCAACACTATCACCCACGGCATCATAAGCCCTTCTATGGACGTAGCGTACACAATATATACGATGAGCGACACGAGCGCGAGCACGAGCACCGCAACGCCGAGCCATGCGCCCGCTCTTTTACTTTTTATAAATTCCATGACCATCATTCACCTGCCTTTTTCCGTAACGGAAGATGTTTTGAAAGCACGCACATGGCGATCGCTCCGAGAGCGAGCGCTCCTATGACGCAGGTCGCGACTACGGCGAGTATCTGCCATGCGGGGATGATCTCGTGGATGATCGTGTTGTCGTCCAGACCGTTTATCGCAGCCGAACGCGAAAGAGCGTAAGCCGTATGGCGCGCGGCGGTGCGCAGCCAGCCGAGCAGATATCCGTCGTCGTTCGCTCTGATGTAATCGGCGATGATACCGCCGCCCACCGATTCGCCGTCAAGGCAGTAGATGTCCGTGCCGTTGGCCATAGACGTGGTGTAATGCGACTTATACCCCGTCGTGATGCCGGATGACGCGTCGGTTATCGCCTCGCCCTTGAATCCCCACTCCTCGCGGAGCACGGTGACGTTCAGCTCGTAACAGGATGAGGAATAGACCACGCCCTGACGGTTGAACGCCTGCATCACGGCGTTGACTTTCCCTTTTCTTATCGCGCCCTCGAAGCCGCGCAGCGCGCCCTCGCGGAACGCCTGCTCGGTATAGAAGGTGTTCACTCCCTCGCGGTAAGATTCCTGATCGTTGGCTGCGAAATGCTTTATGCCGCCGAGTATGCCCAGCTTCTCCATGGCGGGCAGCTCTATGGAACCGACAAGATAGCAGAGGTTGGCGTCCTCGCTGTAATACTCGGCGTTACGTCCGCCGTAAGGCGTGCGGTGAAGATTGCCGCCGCCCGTCCAGATGACGGTCTGATCGAGGAACAGCGCCTGGTTCGCCATGAGAGTTCCGCGCTCCTCCATGAGATCCGCGTTGAACGTGCATGCGAGAAGGGACGTGTAAAGGCAGGGCCAGAGTAC
>USNB01000179.1 GCA_900555875.1 uncultured Eubacteriales bacterium | reverse complement strand
GGATACAGCTACCGCGATTTCGTCTTTTTCACGACTGCGCGTCGGCCGTGGGTGTTGCTCTGGCTGCCCGTCATTGCCGTCGTGCTGCTGCTCAAGATATGCCGCATCATCAAGATGAAACACGTCGTGGAGTGGGTGCTGTGGCCGTATCTGCGTTTTAAGCGCATAGACGAATTCATCGTCAAATTCTGGGACAGGAACGAAAAGAAGATCGGGCAGTGGTATAAGGACATACAGCGGGAGGACGATATCGTCATCTCCGCCACGCCCGGATTCTTCTTAGAGGAGATCTGCCGCCGGCTGGGCATAAAGACGCTCATCGCGACGGAGATAAACAGGAAGACGGGCAAGGTGGTAGACCCGTATTGTTATCGCGGGGGCAAGCTGGAACGTTTCCGCATGGTGTTCGGCGAGGACGCCGAGCTGGACGAGTATTATACGGATACGCCCAAGGACAGCACTATGCTCGAACACGCGAAAGTCGGTTATCTCGTTAAGAAAGGGAAAATAACCAGGATACGCTGAAAATGGACTATCTTAAAACAGAACAAAAGTGGAGAAAAAAATGGGAAGAAGCGCATGCCGATTCCTTCGACCGCAGCCGTGCGGATAAGAAGAAATACGTCCTCGAGATGTTCTCTTATCCCTCCGGTGCGAATCTTCACCTCGGACATTGGTATAATTTCGGACTGACGGACGTTTACGCCCGTCTTCTCCGTATGCAGGGTTTCGAGGTGTTCCATCCGATGGGGTTCGACGCGTTCGGACTTCCCGCGGAGAATTACGCGATAAAAACGGGCATCCATCCCAAGGATTCCACCGAGAAGAACATAGCGACCATGGAGCGTCAGCTCAAGGACATGGGCGCGTCTTTTGACTGGGATTACGAGATCAAGACGTGCGATCCCAAGTATTACAAGTGGACGCAGTGGCTGTTCCTTCAGCTTTACAAACACGGGCTTGCGGAGGAAAAACTCGCGCCCGTCAACTGGTGCCCGTCCTGCAACACCGTCATCGCCAACGAACAGGTGGTGGACGGCTGCTGCGAACGCTGCGGCGCGGTCGTCGAGCGGCGCGAGATGCGTCAGTGGTTCCTGAAGATAACGAACTATGCCGAAGAGCTGCTTTCCGGGCTGGACAAGATAGACTGGCCGGAAAAGACCAAGCTCATGCAGCGCAACTGGATAGGCAAGAGCTACGGCGGCACCGTGACCTTTGACCTCGCGGGCGGCGGCAGTTTCGACGTGTTCACCACGCGCGCGGATACGCTTTTCGGCTGTTCGTATGTCGTGCTCGCGCCCGAACATCCGCTCGTGAGCAGGATAACGACTCCCGAATGCAGGGCGGCGGTGGAGGAATATAAACTGCAGGCGGCACGGCAGAGCGAGATAGACCGCACGAGCACCGTCAAGGAAAAGACGGGCGTGTTCACGGGCGCGTATGCGATCAACCCCATAAACGGCGAAGAGGTTCCCGTATGGGTGGCGGACTACGTGCTCGCGACGTACGGCACGGGCGCGGTCATGGCTGTGCCCGCTCACGATACGCGCGACTGGGAATTCGCGACCAAATTCGGGCTTAAGATAAAACGCGTCGTAAAGAGCGCGGACGGCTCGCCCGACGAGCTGCCCTTCGTAGAGTACGGCGAGTGCGTGGATTCGGGCTTTGCCACGGGCATGAAGACGGAGGACGCAAAGCACGCCATCCTTGCGGAACTTGCAAAGAAGGGCAAAGGCGGGGAAAAGGTGACATACCGTCTGCGCGACTGGTCGGTATCCCGCCAGCGCTATTGGGGCGCGCCCATACCGATCATACACTGCGAGCACTGCGGCGCCGTGCCCGTCCCCGAGCGCGATCTGCCGGTGGAACTGCCGTACGACGTCAACTTCACGCCCGACGGCAAAAGCCCGCTCGGCAAGTGCGAGTCGTTCATGAACGTGACCTGCCCGGTGTGCGGCCGGCCGGCCCGGCGCGATCCGGACACGCTCGACACCTTCGTATGTTCGAGCTGGTACTACCTCCGCTACCCCGATAACAAGAACGCGGAAAAGGCCTTCGATCCGGCGGTCATCAACCGCATGCTGCCGGTGGACAAGTACGTGGGCGGCGCCGAACATGCGTGCATGCACCTGCTGTATTCGCGGTTCATCACGAAAGCGCTGCGCGACATGGGGTATCTCCATTTCGACGAGCCATTCATGCGTCTCGTGCACCAGGGCGTGATACTCGGTCCCGACGGCAAGCGCATGAGCAAGACCCGCGGCAACATCATCAATCCCGACGATTACGTTTCGGTATACGGATCGGACGTGTTCCGTATGTATCTGTGCTTCGCGTTCTCGTATACCGAAGGCGGTCCTTTCCAGGCGGACGGCATACCCGCTATAGCAAAATATCTCGACCGCGTCGAGCGCATATGCCGCAAGGCGTTTGACGGGAAGGGCAAAGCTCCTGCCGACAAGGCGAAAGCCGCAGATCTCGCTTATGCGGAACACTACGCGGCAAAATGCTGCGGGACGGATATTGCGGCGTTCTCCTTCAACACCGCCGTGGCGAGAATGATGGAACTGACCAACGCGATGTATAAATACGACGACGCGGACGACGCGCTCCTGTCCGCCGCGCTCACGCTGATAAAGCTCATGGCGCCCATCACGCCGCACTTCTCCGAAGAGCTGTGGGAAGCGGCGGGTAACGGCGAGAGCGTGCTCCGTCAGC
>USNB01000178.1 GCA_900555875.1 uncultured Eubacteriales bacterium | reverse complement strand
CCTCGTCGTGCTGCCTGGCGAACTGATCCAGCCAGCGCACGAGCGTCAGATCCACTCCGTCGAAATATTCGTCGTAGTTCTGCGGCATGTATGCGGGAATGACCGTGCTTCCCCATTTGACGGTCCCCTTATCCTGCTGTTCCTTGCCCGTGAGCACGTCGAACAGCATGCTCGTGACATTGCCGCTGTCGCACACAAAGCCTATCTTGTCGCCTTCCTTGACCGTGAAATATATATCTTTGAAGAAACCGTTCTTGCTCAGGCCTTCCACCTTGAGGATATCCGCACCCAGCTCGCGCTCGTACTTAAAGTCGACGAACGGGTACTTTCTGCTCGACGGTTTGATATCCGTGATCTCCAGTTTTTCCAGCTCTTTTTTGCGGCTGGTCGCGGACTTGGCGCGCTTGGCGTTCGCCGAGAATCGCGCGATGAATTCGCGCAGCTCCTTAGCCCGCGCTTCCGCCTTTTTGTTCGCCTCTTTCTGCTGACGCAGCAAGAGCTGGCTGGACTCGTACCAGAAATCGTAGTTGCCGACGTAAACGGTTATCTTCTTGTAGTCCACGTCGCATATATGAGTGCATACGCGGTTGAGGAAATGACGGTTGTGCGACACGATGATGATACACGTATCGTCCAGATCCATCAGATAATCCTCCAGCCAGTTGGCTGTCTTTACGTCGAGGTTGTTGGTAGGCTCGTCGAGGATGAGCACGTCTGGATTGCCGAAAAGCGCCTGCGCGAGCAATACCTTGACCTTGATCTTGGGATCCACATCCGCCATCGGCGTATCCGCGAGCGACAGCGGTATGCCGAGAGACGCGAGCATGGAGTCCGCATTCGCCTCCGCTTCGTATCCGCCGAGATCCGCGAATTCCGCCTCGTATTCCGCGGCCTTCATGCCGTCCTCTTCGGTGAAATCCTCTTTTGCATAGATCTCGTTCCGAAGCTCCGCAAGCTGCATAAGGCGTTTGTGACCCCACATCACCGTTTCGCGCACTGTCTTATCGTCATACGCGTTCTGGTTCTGCTGAAGCACGCTCATGCGCTCGTTTTTGGACAGACTGACCTCGCCCTTATTCGGTTCCAGCTCTCCCGAAAGGATCTTCAGAAAGGTACTCTTGCCCGCGCCGTTCGCGCCTATGATGCCGTAGCAGTTCCCCTTTGTGAATTTGATGTTGACGTTCTCAAACAGCACACGCTGCCCGAACTGAAGGGACACGCCCGTAACCTGTAACATATCTTATATCTCCGAAAAAGTATTTTCCGCCGTTATTGTACCACACCCCGCCCGTGTTTTGCAACCTTTTGACGAAGTATTTTAAGTGACGCCGTTTTCGCCGGAAAAACCTTGCACAGTAAAGCAAAAACGCGCCGGGGCGTGCCCCGGCGCATATACGATCCGTATCACTCGTCTTTTTCCGATCGGTCTCCGCTCCCGTCCGGCGGATCTTTTTTATCCTTGTTCTTCTTTTCCGAAGGGGCAAACGCCGACTTTCCCTGCTCGAGTTCTTCATCGGAAAGACGGAACGTGGGAAGTATCACGCGTTTCGTCTCTTCCTCCTCGTCGGGCTCCGATTCGATCAGCACGCATGCCCGGTATGTCAGAAATCCCGTCGTATAATAGCCGGCGACGAGCGCGAAGCACACCCACAGCAGCGCCGCAGCCGCCGCATCCGAAGCTATTCCGCCGGTGATCGCCATAAGTACGGTATGGTATACGGCGAAACCGAGGGAAAGCACGAGGCTCACGAGCATGCCGACATACGGCACGACCCTGAAACCGAACGGAGGGCTTTTGCGCACAAGCGTCTCCCGCCCGGGCGTATAAGACAGAAAGGACATGACCGCGCACCACACGAGCGCAACGGGAAGCACGAACGTCAGAGCCATGTACATCGACAGACCGGAATAGCTGTCCGACACCGCCGTCGGCGCCATATATCCCGGGGTTATATACATCACGATGAACGGCACATATACGACCGCAGCCGCCACCGACAGCACGCGTATGATGAGCGCGCGTTTCTTGAGCGTCCCTTCATCAAGTTCGGAAAGATAATAATCCTTATTCTTTTTATCGTATTTTTTCAGCCTCGCCATATGCACATTATACCCTATTCCCGCTCCCGACGCAAGGAAATTCGGAAAATTTTTCGCATGCCTAAAGACTTTTCGGCGCCGCCGCGAAAAAATCGGCAAGTATGGGCGCAATGTCTTATACCTCGCGCGAACGCGCCGCCTTTCGGACACCGATAACAGCCGAAAACACGCCCGAGAGCATTTACGAATATTTTGCGCATAACGGCAAAATGCCTCTCCCGTCGCTCGGAAGAGGCATAAACGTTCCGCATTCAATAATACATGGGCAGCCCGTCCGCCGCAAGGCACAAAGTGCCGCCAGAGCGGCGCTCCGTCTTCCATCCGTCAGCTCCGCTATGCGCCGCTCCAACCGGTACGTTCTAAATCCGCGCCGGATATAATATATATGCAAAGTGGATATTTGCGAAAAATACGGAACCTGTCCGATGGGACTGGATGAAGCGGAAGCCGAGCGCAGACGCGGGCTGTACGGAGAAAACGTGCTCGAAAGGAAAAAGCGGCCGTCGCTCGTCAGACGTTTGCTCTGCCAGCTCAAAGATCCCATGCTTATAATACTGCTCGGAGCGGCGGTGGTCGGGCTGGCGCTCGCGATAGCGGACTTCTCTCCCGAAGCGCTGTTCGAGCCG
>USNB01000177.1 GCA_900555875.1 uncultured Eubacteriales bacterium | reverse complement strand
CCGTCGACGGCAAATATTCGTTCACGGTGACTGCGGATACGGAGGTGACGGTAAGCGCGACCGCTTCCGATACGGATCCGTCCGTGCCTTCTAACGATGATGCCGGCGATACCGGCAGCGACGCCGACGGCGGATGCGGCGGAGCGATCGCCGGATGCTCGGTGCTCGTTGCCGCGGGCGTTTCCGCCCTGTCTGCGGCAGTGCTCTTCGCATTCCGCAGAGGAAAGAAGGGAAATCGCGGATAATCCGCGTTTCCCGCTGAAAGAAAAATAACGTGCGCCTGCGTCTCATGATGATGAGGCGCAGGCGCTTTTTGTCGCTTTCGAGCGGCGAAAACGGCTCTTACGGGATCCGAAGTTTTAGCCGCGGGACCTTGTAACGGACGGGCAATATCTCGTGAAGAGATCCGGGACGACGGAAAACCCGCGCACGGCTCCGAAACGCGGATTTACCCGCATTATACTACGTAAAAGTAAAAGCAGTGAACAAAATTACCTATAGTGAGAACGTTTGATACTATTAAACGGGGGGTGTTATAATTAAATTGACTTTCGATCGCGGCTATGCCGCAGCGGAAAAGTCACGGATATCGGCGAGAGCCGACCGGCAAAAAATCATAAAGGAGGAAAATCGAATGAAAAGAAAGATCACGGCATTATTTCTGATAGTCGTTAATAGCCTAACTTGCCGCACCGCAAGGTGCCCGCAGCGGTATGACTTGCTCGCTGCAAGGCGCGGACGGCAACTGACGGGCTGTCGATACAACATGTTTGGTCTGATACAGTAACAGCCTAACTTGCCGCACCGCAAGGTGCCCGCGATCCGAGAATGCCGTCATAGCCCGAAAAGACGGCAGCGTTTTCGGCTGCATGAAGCGTGGCGTCGGCAAAAGCAAAATCGGGGCGTTTTTGCTTTTGCGGTAAAGCGCCGCGCAAGGACGCATTTCACTTGACTTTTCCGTGTCGGGAACATATAATGATAGGGTGAATGACGATGTGAAAATCATAGTACTTCGCACGGACAGGGGGGAAGGCAAGCCGAATGCGGACTGCGAGCTGTTCGGCAGGACCCTCGAACAATGGGTGGTCGGAGCGATGCGCGGCATGGAGACGGAGAGCGCGGACTATACGGAAGGCGATGATATGCTTCCCGTCGTGCGTCCGTTGCTCGATATGTCGAGGCCCATCACCGCCGTGCTGTATTCGGATACTCCGCTGCTTACTTATTCGGCGATCAGCGAGTGCATAAACCGTTTCCGTTCGGACGGGATCGGCGCGCTCAAGTTGCCGCGCGGCTGGATCTTTTCCACCGCATATCTCGCTTCGTGCGAAAAGGCGCAGGCGGACAAGGTCATAGCTCTCGGCGACGAGGATTTCATTACGACGTTCAATTACAATCAGCTTGCCTATGCGGCGGACATACTGCGTTCGCGCATCAACTATTATCACATGAACGCGGGCGTTCGTCTCGACGACCCCGCTACGGTGCTTATCGACGCGTATGCGGTCATCGAACCGGGCGCGAGGATAGGACCGTATTGCGTGATAAAAGGAAAGAGCGTCATACGTGCGGGCGCGGAGATAGGCGCGCACTGCGAGCTGTATTCCTCCGTCGTGGAGAGCGGCGTGAAGATAAAGGCGAGCGTGGCGGAGAGCGCGCTCATCGGCAGGAATGCGGAGATCGGACCTTACGCGCATCTGCGCGAGGGGGCGAGGATAGGCGCAGGCGCAAAGATAGGCGATTACGTCGAGATAAAGAACAGCCGGATAGGCGCGGGCACGAAAGTGTGTCATCTCGCTTATGTCGGCGACGCGGATATCGGCGAAGGATGCAATATCGGAGCGGGCGTCGTGTTCGCGAATTACGACGGCGCCGTCAAGCGTCGCACGGTAGTGGGGAAAAACGTATTTGTGGGCAGCAATTCCACGCTTGTCGCGCCTCTCGATATCGGCAGCGGAGCATTCGTGGCGGCAGGGTCGGTGATAACCGGCGACGTCCCCGAACGCGCTCTCGCGATATGCCGCGGGACGACGACGATCAAGGAAAACTGGCAGAACAACGCGTATACGAACGCGGCAAAGAATAAAACGGCGGCGCAGGAAAGCGGCGCAGACGGCGGGACCTGAGGTCCCGTTCCCCATGACGATCACACTTAAAGAGGAATAAATCAAATCATGAACGTACACGGCAATCAGATCAAGATCTTTGCGGGCAACGGATGTCCGCGCCTTGCGAAGGAGATCGCGGACAATCTCGGCATGAGCCTCGGCAAGATCGAGATAGGCAAGTTCTCGGACGGCGAGTGCGCCGTACACGTCAGCGAAACGGTGCGCGGCAGCGACGCTTACGTGATCCAGTCCACGTCGTACCCTGTGAACGACAACCTTATGGAGCTGCTCGTCATCATCGACGCGCTCAAACGCGCCAGCGCGGGCAGAATAACCGCGGTCATGCCGTACTTCGGCTATGCCCGTCAGGACAGAAAGGCGCGCCCCCGCGATCCCATTACCGCCAAGCTCGTCGCCGATATGATCACGACGGCGGGCGCCGACAGAATCCTTACCATGGATCTGCACGCCAATCAGATACAGGGATTCTTCAATATCCCCGTCGATCACCTCATCGGAATTCCCATTCTCGGCAACGCCATCAAGCGTCAGCAGTTTTTCAAGGACGCCATGGCCAACGACGAGCTTATAACCGTTTCTCCCGACGTGGGCAGCGTCGCCCGCGCGCGCAGAATGG
>USNB01000176.1 GCA_900555875.1 uncultured Eubacteriales bacterium | reverse complement strand
TAATAACGGGCGGGACGAGCGGTCTCGGGAAAGAGCTTAAAAAGCTGTATGAATCTGACGGGTACAGGGTATGCGTGCTTGCGCGGTCGTGCGATGACGAGACTAAGGACGAGTACGCCTGCGACGTGAGCGACGAAGCACAGGTGACGGCGGCGGTGGAAAAGATCGCCGCGAAGTACGGTCGCATAGACGTCGTTGTGAACAATGCGGGAATGGGTGTGCTCGGCGCGAGCGAGCTGATACCGACCGACGACATACGCCGTGCGTTCGACGTATCGTATTACGGTGCGCTGAACGTAACGCGCGCATGTTTGAAACACATGCTTCGCGGCGGGCGAATAATATTCATATGCAGTATCGCCGCATATATCCCCGTTCCCTTCCGCTCGCCTTACAGCAGCGCGAAAGCTGCGGAGCTGATGCTGTGCATGGCGCTGCGCATGGAACTTAAGAAGGCGGGGATAACGGTAGTGGGCATTTGCCCCGGCGAGATAAAGACGAACTTCTCCGCTAACCGCGCGTCGGAGGTGAGCACGAACGAGCGTTACGGCGACCGTCCGCAGGCGGCGCTCGATCGTATCGCGCAAAAGACTCCCAAACGTATGCCTGCGGAGAAGGCGGCGAAAAAGATATATAAAAAATGCCGCAAAGGCAGAAAAGCCGTGTACGTCATCGGCGGCAAATACAGGTTCTTCCGGTTCGCCCAGCGCTTCGTCCCGAGCACGTTCTTTATGGAAATGACGGATAAATTCTCGTAAGCGCGATTTGCGGGGAAGCGGAAAGGAACGGGCGCAGACGGGGCGCTTCCCCGTGTGCGGCATTGCCCGGGAACGGGCGAAGACCTCAGGCGCCGGGACAACGGCGCACGATCACATCAACGGAGAGACATTCATGAGAACACGATCGTTAAGATACATAACGGCGGCGCTTGCCGCAGCCGTACTGTTGCTGACGGCGGCAGTACTTATTCCGACCGGCGGATCCCGTCCGGCGGAGCGCAACGCGTTTGCGGCGGACGGCGGAGAAATGCGCGTGCACTTCATCGACTGCGGTCAGGCGGACGCATGCTTCATACAGCTCCCCGACGGCAAAAGCATGCTCATCGACACGGGCGAAAACAAGCGCGACAGCTACGGCGCGGTCATCGACGCTCTCGGCGTTACCACGATAGACTACCTGATCCTGACGCATTCGGATGCGGATCACGTCGGCGGAGCGACGCATGTTCTGGAAGAGTATGAGTTCAAAACGATCTATCGCCCGGCTTATGCGTGTTCGCCCGAGAGCGGCAACGAGTATTGTAAAGACCCCGCATATGAAATGAGTGCGGAGGACGGCACGGGTTTTTATGTCGACGACGTGGCGTATAAAAAGGAAAGCTATAAAACATATTCCAACGTGATCACTGCCGTATATGAAGAGACATACACCGAGAACGGTGAAACGCATAAAGCGGAAGTGTATGTTACCAACCCGTATAACAGCGAGATAAACCATATCGAGGGCGAGGGCGCGGAGTATACGTTCGACTTCTATTCTCCCATAGACGTCGCGTCGTATTCGGACAGCAACGACTTTTCGCCCATCATGGTGCTGTCGTATGCGTCGCGTGATTTCGTAATGACGGGCGACGCGGAAAAGGATAACGAGGCGGACTTTGTGGACTATATCAACAACACCGCCCGTGAAGGCGACTATGACGGGCACTTCGACCGCTTCCTCGACGGCTCTTTCACCGCCGACGTCATCAAAATGGGTCATCACGGCTCGCGCACGTCGTCAAGCGAAGGCCTGCTCGAGATCATGACGTCCAACCCCGCCAAGCGCGCCAATATCTTCACGATATTCAGCTGCGGCGTCGATAATAAATACGGTCACCCGCATGCCAAGACGCTGAAGCGCCTCATGGATATGGGCTTCAGTGCGGAGCGCATAGAGCGCACAGACTTAAACGGCAACATAGCGTTCGGCGTGACCGCTGACGGCACGCTCACCCTCGGCGAGGAGAAAACGGACGTCACCATCGAGCAAAAACTGACTACGGGCAGTACGGATAGCCGCCCGCAGACCACCATTGCGGACAACGAAGTCGACCCCGATGAGGCGGTGGACGACCTGCCCGACACCCGCCCCGAGCCGCCCGAAGAGGAGACCCCGGATCCGGGCGAGGAAACTCCGGGCGAAGAAATTCCGGATACGGAGCCGGGAGTGGTGGATCCGGGCGAGGAAATGCCCGACCTGTTCGATCCCGACACCTGGGCGCGCAGTCCTGCGGAATGGCACATCCTGCAATGGGTAGTGATCGCCGTAGCGGTGATCGTGATCATAATAGTCATTGCGGTGATCGCCGTGCGCGCGGGAAAGAAGAAAAAACGCGGCGGAAGACGCAGAAGATAGAACGGTTCGACGGTAAACCTGTATAAATCGACTGCCTTATTTAGCCTTCCCTTGGCGGGCTGGGGAAGGCATATCGGACTCGCTTCGCGCTTGTAAATTATTAAAAAGCTGTGCCGAACGGCACGGCACAAGCATAAGCCTTCCCTTGTTGCCCGAGGGAAGGCATATCGGACTCGCTTCGCGCTCGTAAATTATTAAATAGCTGTGCCGAACGGCACGGCACAAGTATAAGCCCTCCCTATAGCCGAGCCGCCGAAGGCGGCGAACGCCATCAAGCGTAGCGCAGATCTTGCCCCAGGGAGGGTCGGGCGCTGCCGAGCGTTGAGCGAACAGCGCCCGGGGTGAGTGGAG
>USNB01000175.1 GCA_900555875.1 uncultured Eubacteriales bacterium | reverse complement strand
CCCTTTCATCGGTGTTCGGCGGCAGGCGGATAGTCTATGCCGACGACGGCGTCCGTCGAGGCGGGCAACAGGGTGAACGAGACGATCACCGACGAAGGCATGGTCCTGCTGAAGAACGAAGAGGGCGCGCTGCCGCTCGCCGAGGGCGCTAAGATAAGCGTATTCGGCAAGAACAGCGTGGAGATAGCTTACGGCGGCACCGGGTCGGGCGGCGGAGACTATACGGACGCCGACGATATATACGACAGTCTCGAGGCCGCGGGCTTCGTCACCAACGACGCGCTGCGCTCGTTTTACGAGAACGATTCGCGTTCGGGATCGGGCAGGAGCGACAATCCGTCCATAGAAAACGCTGGCGTGGACAGCCTGGATACGGGGGAGACGCCCGTTTCGATGTATGACGACGATCTGAAAAGCACGTTCTCCGACTATTCGGACGCGGCTCTCGTGGTCATCACGAGGATATCCGGCGAAGGCTGGGATCTCCCGACGATAGAGAATCGCGACGACGAGGGACTCGTGGCGCGTCATTATCTGTCGCTCGACCGCAATGAACGCGCGCTGCTCGATATGGTATGTTCGTCGGGCTTCGATCATGTCATTCTCGTGATCAATTCCGCAAACGCCATGGAGCTTGGATTCCTCGAAGACGAGACGGACGAGGCGTATCACGACGAAATAGACGGCGCGGTGCTCATGGGGCTTCCGGGCTCGTCCGGCGTGATGTCGCTCGGCAGGATACTTTCCGGCGAGGTCACTCCGTCCGGACATCTCGTCGATACATGCGTCAGCGATCTGACCGCCGATCCTACTTTCGAGAATTTCGGCAGCAATGCGCAGAACGGTTCGTCAAACAGGTACACAAGCGGCGGCGCGGACAGTAATTACTATTTCGTGGATTACGAAGAGGATATCTACGTCGGTTACCGCTATTACGAGACGCGCGCTCTTGAGGACGGCGAAGAATGGTATGACGACGCAGTCGTTTATCCCTTCGGGTACGGTATGAGCTATGCGGAGTTCGGGTATACGCTCGAAAGCTCCGCCGAAGTGGAACTCGGCAGCGAGCCGTTCACCGTTGAGGTAAACGTGGAAAACACGTCCGATACATATTCCGGTAAAGCAGTTGTGCAGATATACGCGTCCGCGCCTTACGAGGCGAACGGCATACCCAAGGCGCATAAGGTGCTTGCGGGATTTGCCAAGACGGGCGAGCTCGAACCCGGCGACGACGAGACTGTGGAGATAACGGTCGATCCTTATTATTTCGCGTCCTATGATATGTCGGGCGACGGCGGATACGTACTCGAGAGCGGTGAATACACGTTCTATGTTTCTACGGACGCACACACGCCCGTGTGTACGATATCTGGTACCCTCGCGGCGGATATACGCTATGAGACGGATCCGCATAACGAGGGAGCAGTGGTGGAGAACAGATATTCGGATGACGATATCACGGCGTCGGACTATGCGCTGAAGTCGGTGATGAAAAGAGGCGAGTGGGAGAGCACTTATCCTTCCGCGCCTACGGCAGACGACCGTGCCGCGTCCGCGGAGCTGATCGCGGCTCTGGACGACCGCTCGCACAATAATCCTGAAGCGGGCACGTATACGACGATGCCCGAGCTGGGGGCGGCGCTGCCGGTGATGGATGTGGAAACGGACGAGGACGGCAACGAGACGCCGATATATCTTCAGCTCAAGAACCTTGCGGGGGCGGATTACGGCGACGAACGCTGGGAATCCCTGCTCAATGCGCTCACCGTCGACCAGATGAACGATATGATACTCAATGCGGCGTTCAATACGGCGGCGATAGAACACATAGGCAAACCTCTTACGACGGACAGCGACGGTCCCGTTGGGTGGGTGAACTTCATGCTCCAGGGCTTCGTGCCCGGCTGCGCATACGCGTCCGAGTGCCTCATCGCGCAGACATGGAACGTCGACCTCGCATACGACATGGGCGTGTCCGTGGGCAACGACGCCATGTACGCCAATATCCAGGGCTGGTATGCCCCTGCCATGAACATCCACCGCAGCGCGTTCGGCGGCCGGAACTTCGAGTATTACAGCGAGGATCCCTTCCTGTCGGGCAAGCTGGCGGCGAGCGTCGCGGAAGGCGCACGTTCAAAAGGCGTCATAACGTATATCAAGCACTTTGCGGTCAACGAGCAGGAGACCGACCGCGACAGTAACGGTCTCGTCACCTGGCTCACCGAACAGGCGATGCGCGAGATATACCTGAAGCCCTTCGAGATATGCGTCAAAGAAGGCGGCACGCTGGGCGTTATGAGTTCGTTCAACCGGATAGGCGTCAAATGGACGGGCGGAGACTACCGTCTGCTTACCGAGATCCTGCGCGGTGAATGGGGCTTCGAAGGCGCGGTGATATGCGATTTCAACAGCTCGTCATACATGAACACCAAGCAGATGGCGTATGCCGGGGGAGATCTCAATCTTGCGAATACCCCTATGCGCACGCGCGTTTGGGCGGATTCGTCCTCCGCCGCCGATGTCACGGTACTGCGCAACTGCGCGAAGAACATCCTCTTCGCGACCGCTAACAGCAATGCGATCAACCGCGATATCGCGGGCTACAGGATGCCCGTGTGGCAGGTCGTGATGATCGTAGTGATATGCGTCATAGTCGCGGGACTCGCCGTCTGGGGCGTATTCGCGGTGCGCGGCGCGCTCAAAGCGGCAAAGTCAAAGCCGTCGGACGATGCTTCGCAGCCTCCCGAAGAGCCTGCGGACCGATCCTGATCGGATAGCCGCGCTAATATGACAGACCGGAACGGGC
>USNB01000174.1 GCA_900555875.1 uncultured Eubacteriales bacterium | reverse complement strand
CTGCGGCAGCCGTTTTGTAGTTCGTTGTTTTATCCGGTCATTATATCAGCGCTCGTCCGTTCTGCCGAGCAGATAGTCGGTGCATACCCCGAAACGGTCGGCAAGGACGATGAGCGTATCTGTCGTGGGCAGATAGCCTCGCTTCAGCCAATGCGATACGCGGTCGCTTCCGAGCCCGATCTCTTCGGATAGTCTGTGAGCCGTAATTCCGTTTTCCTTCATAAGTCCGCCGAGACGTTCTGCAAACGACACGGGCGCGGACGCGGGATATATCGTGTCATTATCCGTTCTGAGCAAGAGGTAGTCGACCGAGACGCCGAAGCTGTCTGCGAGCCTCATCAATATTTGCGGCTTAGGTGCGATGCCGTGAAGGCATATTCTTGACATCGTCGAGTACGCAACACCCGTCTTTAGCGCAGCGTCACGGATAGTATAGCATCCGTATTCGTTCATAAGATCGTATATTCTTTTTGCAAAATCTTCCGACAGCATGTCATATCATCTCCCGTTCCTGTCATTCGTGCGCCCCAGGACGTAATCTATCGAGACGCCGAAATGATCCGCGGCGACAGCTACAGTATCGATCACCGGTATACACTTTTTCGCATACCATTCGGCAACGCTGTTCCTGTGGACGTGCAGCTTTTCGGCAAGCCTATAGACCGTCATGCCGTTTTCCGTGCGCAGCAGGGTAAGACGGTCGTGAAAGTTTCCCGGCGGATCGGCTTTATCATAATGACGTTTCTCGCTCATTCCGAGCAGATAGTCGACGGAGACATCGAAAAGATCTGCGGCGCGCATGAGCACACTTACGCGCGGAAGTATGCCGTAGTTGTACATATTAGAGAATGTCGTATACGATACTCTCATTTCGCGAGCGATCTCCTGCCTCGTTTTTCCTTTGATCTCCGCGACAAGGGCTCTGAAATTCTTGCCGAATTCGACCGAAATAGCCATAAACTGCCCCTTTTCGTCTGCATATAGACAATATATATGTAGACAGATCATTATGGATATGATAAAATATCCGTAAGGTCAAATAGACAATAAATATGTAATATTATAAATATTAAAGGAGATCTTTATGAATAGAAAGTATGAGATCGTAAAAATGCTTATATCTCGTAGTGAAGCGCGCAAGATCGCAGCACTTTTAGGTATAGCCGGATACAGCTGTTTTGATAAGGAAACGGCGCTTCATAGTGTTTGTAAAGTCTTGGCGGAAAAGGAAGTACGTCATATTGATGAACGTATCGTAAGAAGAGTGACATCTCATGCGGGAAGCAGACTGCCTTATCATATCTGTATGCTTGAAAGTATTTGCGGAGCAGAAGGGAGATATTCCGTACCATTGTCGGATATGATAAAACGGATATACGAAAAGACGTGATCACCACAAAACGCTTTGTCCTGGTGACAGGGTTGATAGCGGTCTATGAACAAGCGCAAACGATCGGATGTCGTTACCGAAGGATAAAACGACGGCTGTCGCAGGCGTTATTAACGCCTGCGGCAGCTTCGTTGCGACCGCGCTTAAATACTTGCAATCGGGTCGGGATAGTGGTATAATCATATATTATGAACAAGACATTCGATCCCAAAGAATTCGAGACGAAGCTCTACGACAAGTGGAAGCAGAAGAAATACTTTTCCGCGCACGTGAACAAGGATAAAAAGCCGTTCACCATCATGATGCCGCCGCCCAACATAACCGGGCAGCTGCATATCGGTCATGCGCTGACGATGACCGTGCAGGATTCGATCATCCGCTATAAGCGTATGCGCGGCTATGAGACTTTGTGGCTGCCGGGCACCGACCATGCGTCCATCGCGACGGAAGTCAAGATCGTGGATAAGATGGCGGAAGAAGGGCTGACCAAAGAGCAGGTGGGCAGAGCGGAGTTCCTTCGCCGTGCTTTCGAGTGGAAGGACAAGTACGGCGGGCGCATAATAGAGCAGCTCGGCAGGTTGGGCGCATCCTGCGATTGGGATCGTCTTGCGTTCACTATGGACGATAATCTCTCGCGCGCCGTGCGCGAGACGTTCGTGCGCTATTACGAAAAGGGCTGGATATACCACGGTGCGCGCATAGTCAATCTCTGCCCGCACTGCAAGACCGCAATATCCGATGCGGAAGTGGAATACGAGACGGAAGAGGGCAGCCTCTGGCACATCCGCTATCCCGCGGCGGACGGCGGAGAGGGCATAGTGGTCGCGACCACGCGTCCCGAGACGCTGCTCGGGGATATGGCGGTAGCAGTGAGTCCCAAGGATAAGCGCTACTCTTCGCTCATCGGCAAGATGCTCTCTCTCCCGCTGACGGACAGGGAGATACCCGTTATCGCGGACGAGTACGTGGATAAATCCTTCGGAACGGGCGCGGTGAAGATAACCCCCGCTCACGACCCCAACGACTTCGAAGTGGGTCTGCGCCACGGCCTCGAAGTCATGCGCGTCATGGACGATACCGGGCACATGAACGAGCTTGCCGGCAAATACGCGGGCATGGACAGATACGAGGCGAGAAAGGCGATGGTGGACGATCTGACCGCGCTCGGCCTGCTCGTCAAGGTGGAGCCGCATACGCATAACGTCGGTCACTGCCACCGCTGCCATGCGGC
Organism: uncultured Eubacteriales bacterium; assembly: GCA_900555875.1. Lineage (GTDB taxonomy): Bacteria > Bacillota > Clostridia > Christensenellales > Pumilibacteraceae > Protoclostridium. The sequence continues at coordinate 203 of USNB01000174.1, read as the reverse complement.
GATCGAACCCATCGTATCCAAACAGTGGTTCGTGAAGATGGACGAGCTTGCAAAGCCCGCCATCGACGTGGTAAAGAACAAAAAACTGCGCTATCTGCCCAGGCGTTTCGAAAAGAATTACCTGCACTGGATGGAGAACATACGCGACTGGTGCATTTCCCGTCAGCTGTGGTGGGGACACCAGATGCCGATTTGGTACGGCC
>USNB01000173.1 GCA_900555875.1 uncultured Eubacteriales bacterium | reverse complement strand
CTACGGGCGAGACCCGTAAAGTAGTACATGACGACGTCATGAAATTCGTAGCGGAACTGTGAGCCTAGACAAGCAATAGCTCGAGCCTTTTCTCACACATCATAGCAATAGCATAAGAGCGGAAAGCATATCGCTTTCCGCTCTTGATCTTTATATTTACCTTTATATCCGCTTACGCGGTTTTCGCTTAGTACGCGATGCCCTGCCACTTCATGGCGTCCGCGACCTTGAGGAAGCCCGCGATGTTAGCGCCCATGACGAGGTTGCCCGGCTGACCGTATTCCGCAGATGCGTCGTAAGCCGCCTTGTAGATGCTCTTCATGATCTCGTGGAGCTTCTTGTCAACTTCCTCGAACGTCCAGGACAGACGTGCGGAGTTCTGGCACATCTCGAGACCGCTGGTAGCGACGCCGCCTGCGTTAGCCGCTTTCGCGGGACCGAACGCGATGCCTGCCTTCTGGAATTCCTCGATCGCCTCGGGGGTGGAAGGCATGTTAGCGCCTTCCGCGACGAACTTGCAGCCGTTCTTGATGAGCAGCTTTGCGCCTTCCGCGTCAAGCTCGTTCTGCGTAGCGCAGGGAAGAGCGATGTCGCAGGGGATGGACCATATGCCGCGGCAGCCTTCGACGTACTTCGCGCCCTTGACTCTGTCGGCATATTCCTTGATGCGTTTTCTCTCTACTTCCTTTATCTGCTTGACGACGGCGAGGTCGATGCCCTTTTCGTCGACGATGTAGCCGTTGGAGTCAGACAGAGCGATGACTTTAGCACCCAGTGCCTGAGCCTTTTCGGTCGCGTAGATCGCGACGTTGCCCGAGCCGGAGACGACGACGGTCTTGCCTTTGAAATCCGTGCCCGCGCTCTTGAGCATCTCCTGCACGAAGTAGCAAAGGCCGTAACCCGTAGCTTCCGTTCTGACGAGCGAGCCGCCGTAGGAAAGACCCTTACCGGTGAGCACGCCCACGAATTCGTTGCGCAGTCTCTTATACTGACCGAACATATAACCTATCTCTCTCGCGCCCACACCGATGTCGCCCGCGGGAACGTCGGTGTCCGCGCCGATGTGCTTGGAAAGTTCCGTCATGAAAGACTGGCAGAAGCGCATGATCTCGTTGTCGCTCTTGCCCTTCGGATCGAAGTCGCTGCCGCCCTTGCCGCCGCCCATGGGAAGGGTGGTGAGGCTGTTTTTGAAGATCTGCTCGAAGCCGAGGAACTTGATGACGGACGCCGTAACGGAGGGGTGAAGTCTGAGACCGCCCTTGTAAGGTCCGATGGCGGAATTGAACTGCACTCTGTAGCCGCGGTTGACCTGTACCTTGCCCTTATCGTCCACCCAGCTCACTCTGAACTGTATGAATCTCTCGGGTTCGACGATCCTCTCGAATACGCCTGCCTCCACGAGGTCGGGGCGCTTCGCAGCAACGGGTTCGAGGGACTCGAGCACTTCTCTCACTGCCTGAAGGAATTCGGGCTCGTTGGGATTTCTCTTGCATACCGTTTCATATACCGATGCGATATACTCGTTCTTGAACATACTTTATTTCCTCCGAAATAATTTAGATTTGCGAATAAAGGGAATATCGCGAGGGGCTCCGCTGACCCCCACGCAAAAGCCATTATAACACAAACGCTTGTCAATATCAATTATGTGAGGGGAGTTTTTCGAAAAAAATCGCAAAAAACGGCAAATTATGCGCGTATGCGTATAATTATGCACACAAGCGGAAATGCTCGGATCATGCGGCAGAACGGGAACAAAACATATATAGAGGTGACCGCGCGCTTCACTCTTCTCGGCGAGGTATTTCCCTCCGCGGTCAGATGGCATGACGGCAGGTGCTTTTGCGTGTCGAAAACGCTTTCGCTCCGCTTTATGCCGATAACGGGATCGTCGCTCTGTCCGGTGCGGTATGAGTGCGTGATAGAGGGCGAGCGCAGATATCTGTACTTCGAACGCGATACGCTCAGGTGGTTCGTTCTGACGCGAAATGCGTAAACGTCGCTTGCGCTTTGCCGCCGCAGGTGTTATAATGGTATCATGAAATCATATGACGTGATCATTATAGGCGGAGGAGCATCGGGATTGTATCTCGCGGCGGCGCTGGGCGGCAGATTGCGCACGGCGGTGCTCGAGCGCGGTCCGCGCGTGGGCAGGAAATTGTCCGCGACCGGCGGAGGACAGGGCAACCTTTCCAACATCGGCGTATGCGCGGACAGGTATTTCGGCGACCGCGATCTTATTTCATCCGTGCTCGGCGACGACCGCGAGCGCGTGCTCGGCATGTTCGACGGACTTTTCGTCACGGATAAGCGGGGAAGGATATACCCGGCGGGACGGCAGGCATCGGCGCTGACCGACTGTCTGCGGCGCAAGGCGTCGGCGGTCGCTGACGTATATACCGACACGCAAGTGACGGGGATAGAACGCGGCTTTACCGTAAAAACGGAGAAAGAAACGTTTGCCGCAGAGCGCGTCGCCATATGCACGGGCGGGAGGGCTGCCAAGCAGTTCGGCACGGACGGCAGCGCCTACGACCTTATATCGTCGCTCGGGCACACGATAACGCCCACCAAACCATCTATCGTCGGGTTAAGGACGGACGCCGCGCTCATAAAGACGCTCAAAGGCGTGCGCGTGGACTGCATCGCGCGTGCGCTGGACGGCACGAGAGTATACGCCGAAGCGGAGGGCGAGGTCATATTCGGGGACGGCGGCACGGTGGGCGGCAGCGCGATATACTATCTCTCTCCATTTGTGACCAGCAGGCACGATAGTACGCTGGAGCTGGAATTCCTCCCCGGCATATCCGAAGAGACGATCGCGGACGACA
>USNB01000172.1 GCA_900555875.1 uncultured Eubacteriales bacterium | reverse complement strand
CTTATCCTTAACTTCATAATTTCCTTTATGAAGCGAGATAAGACGGCAAGCGGCGAGAAAGCGCCGAAAAAGGTCAAGGAAGGAGCTTCTGCGGAAAATGCCAATTTCTTTGTTAAAGTCGGTCATTCGATAGCGGGCGCGGCAAAGCGCGTCGGTGGGGCGATAGCCGGCGGCGCCGGCAGGGTAAAAGCTGTTATTATCGGCAAACGCGGCTTTTCTTCTCCGGAGACGGGAGAGTTTCCAGAATACGTAAGAAAGTCGCCCGAATATAAGAAAAAGGGCATCGTTTGCGAGATATTCAAATATGTCGGCTTCGTCATAACGGCATTCGTTGTGATCATGCTGGGCATCCTCATCGTGTATGTCATAGTGATGGGCGTCCCCAATTTGTCCGCAGATTTCCTCTTCGGAGAATCTTCATATGCGCACCAGACCATGGCTCCGGCTTTTGTGAATACGATCATGGTCATACTGCTGTCGCTCGTTATAGCGCTGCCCATAGGTATATGTGCGGCTGTGTTCCTGCACGAGTACGCAAAACCCGGAAGCAAGGTCGTCAAGGCGATACGCCTTTTCACGGACACGCTTTCCGGAATCCCCAGCATAGTATTCGGTCTGTTCGGCAACCTGTTGTTTTATACGGCATTCGGTCTCGGATATACGCTGCTCGGCGGTTCGATCACCATGGCGCTCATAATCCTGCCGACGATAATTCGTTCGGTAGAGGAGAGCCTTATCGCGGTGCCCGATTCGCTGCGCGAAGCAAGCCTTGCGCTCGGCGCGAGCAAGTTCCAGACGCTGTATAAGGTGATATTGCCGATGGCGCTGCCAGGCATACTTACTGCGGCGGTGCTTTCGATAGGTCGTATCGTGGGCGAATCCGCGGCGCTGCTTTATACGGCAGGTTCGAGCATGCTCATGCCGAGAAGCGGATATATGAGCGGAGGCGGAACGTTTGCGGTTCTCATCTATAAGCTCGCTACCGAGGGACGCACGACGCAGGAGCGCAATCAGGCATTTGCGGTCGCATTCATACTGATACTGCTCGTCGTGATAATTTACGTCGGGCTCGGGCTCATCGAATACTTCAGTAAAAAAGAAAAAGGTCAGAAAAAACATAAGGAGAAGATCAAACCACCGGAGGTAACGGCATAATATGGATAAGAAGAAGATGTCCAAAGCCGACAAAATGGCGGCGAGAAGCGCGGCGTTCGACTTTGACCGCGACATAGTGATAGATATAGAACATATGGACCTGTACTATACCGCGTTCCACGCGATAAAGGACGTGTCCATGCAGATAAGAAAGAACGAGGTAACGGCGTTTATAGGCCCGTCCGGCTGCGGTAAGTCCACTCTCATCAAGAGTCTCAACCGCATGAACGACCTCATCCCCGGCTGTAAGATAACGGGTAAGATAGAGATCGGCGGGCAGGACATTTATGCGTCCGGCATCGATTTGCCCATACTTCGCAAGAACGTCGGCATGGTGTTCCAGAAACCCAACCCGTTCCCCAAAAGCGTGTACGACAACGTGGCTTACGCTCCGCGCATGTTCGGCATCCGCGACAGAGCGACGCTCGACTATATCGTCGAGACCAGCCTCAGGCGCGCGGCGATGTGGGACGAACTCAAAGACAGGCTCAACAAGTCCGCGCTCGGTCTCAGCGGCGGACAGCAGCAGCGACTTTGCATCGCGCGTTCGCTCGCGGCTGACCCCGCGATACTGCTCATGGATGAGCCGACGAGCGCACTCGACCCCATATCCACGGGTAAGATAGAGGAACTTTGCGACGAGCTTAAGAAAACGGTCACCGTTGTGATCGTCACGCACAACATGCAGCAGGCGGCGCGTATATCGGATAAGACGGCGTTCTTCCTTCTCGGCAAGGTCATCGAATTCGGTGATACCGAGCAGATGTTCTCCAATCCTACGCACCCCGAAACTGAAAGATATATCTCAGGGAGGTTCGGATGAGATCTCATTATCTGCAGCAGCTCAGCGAGCTGGAAGATCTTATAGGAAAAATGGGCGGTCTGATCGTGGGCGGCTTCGACGAAGTCGCGGCATATCTTACCAAGCCCGGCGGAAGCATCGTCAAGGATGCGGCGAACATCGAACAGCGCACGGATAAGAAGCTGGAGGACATAGAGAGACTTTGCAGCCTGCTTCTCCTCACGCAGCAGCCCGTCGCTTCCGATATGCGCTTCATCGTCAGCGTCATGAACGTAGTCGTCGATATGGAGCGCATAGGCGACCAGATACGCGATATCGCGGAGACGGCGGCAAAGTGCAGCGCTCTGCCCGGCGCCGACGAGATAGTGACCATGTGCGAGTGCTGCTCGGTCATGATCAAGGGCTCTCTCGACGCGTATATAGGCCGCGACGTTGACGGCGCGCGCCGCGTCGAAGCAAAGGACGATAAAGTGGACGCCGCATTCGACAGCCTGAAGATACAGCTCAGCGAGCGCATCAAGACGGAAGAGAACACGGATGATATCCTCAACTATCTCATGATAGGCAAGTACCTCGAGCGCATAGGCGACCATGCGACCAACATCGCCGAGTGGACGAATTATGTGGTGAAGGGGACTAAAGACGAAAGTCAATGAGGAAAAGGCATATAGCGCGTGTGATACGGGCGTTCGCGAGCGGTCACATACTCCGCCTTCGTCCTATCGGACTTCGGCGACGTAGGTATGCTCCCGCTGCGAGTCGCCCGTCTGACCCGCACTCTATGCCTTTTCCCGTATGAGGCAATGTGTAGCGCGTGTGATACGGGCGCAACTTCGGGACGGCGCATAGCACTGCTCTGACGGGCTACGTGCTCGGTCACATACTCAGCC
>USNB01000171.1 GCA_900555875.1 uncultured Eubacteriales bacterium | reverse complement strand
CCGCCTTGCCTGCTATCACGTGCATGAGCGGACCGCCCTGCGTGCCGGGGAAAATCGCCTTGTCTATCTTCTTCGCGATCTCCGGATCGTTGCTGAGTATCATGCCGCCGCGGGGGCCGCGCAGCGTCTTGTGCGTGGTGGTGGTGACGACGTCCGCATACGGAAAGGGCGAAGGATGCTCGCCCGCCACGACGAGACCGGCTATATGCGCGATGTCCACCATGAAGTATGCGCCCACTTTGTCGCATATCTCACGGAAACGTTTGAAATCTATCGTTCTGGGATACGCGCTCGCGCCGGCAAGGATGAGCTTGGGCTTACACTCGAGAGCGAGCCGCTCCACCTCATCGTAATCTATGGTTTCCGTCTCTTCGTTCAGTCCGTAAGGCACGACGTGGTACTGCTTGCCGCTGTAATTTACGGGACTGCCGTGAGTCAGATGACCGCCGCACGCGAGGCTCATGCCCATATACGTATCGCCCGTTTCGAGAAGGGCAAAGAATGCGGCATGATTGGCGTTAGCGCCGCTGTGAGGCTGAACGTTAGCATAGTTGCAGCCGAAAAGTTTCTTGGCGCGCTCTATGGCAAGATTTTCCACCTCGTCGACATACACGCACCCGCCGTAATAACGCTTGCCGGGATAGCCCTCCGCATATTTGTTCGTAAGATGCGAACCTACGGCTTCCATGACCGCGCGAGACACGAAATTCTCGCTGGCTATGAGTTCGATGTTGCCCTGCTGACGTCTGAGCTCGCGAAGCATGGAGTCCGCGACTTCTTTATCCGTCTTTCCGATGAGTTCAAGATCCATATTTTTCTCCTCTTATGTTTCGGTCATGCCTTCGGCATGTCTATTTTGAGAGCAAGCTCTTTAAGCTGTTTGATATCCACCGGCGAAGGCGACTCGCTCATGAGATCGGACGCGTTCTGCACTTTAGGGAACGCTATGACGTCCTTGATGTCGTCGGTGCCGGAAAGCAGCATGACGAGACGATCGAGACCGAACGCGAGACCTCCGTGCGGAGGAGTGCCGTACTTGAGCGCCGTCACGAAGAATCCGAACTTCGCCGCCTGTTCCTCTTCGGAGAATCCGAGAAGATCGAAGACCTTGCTCTGTATCTCCTGCGAATGGATCCTGACGCTTCCGCCGCCCGCTTCATAGCCGTTGATAACGAAGTCATATGCCTGAGAACGCACCTTCGAAGGATCGGTATCCAGGAGCGGAAGATCCTCTTCCATCGGCATAGTGAACGGATGGTGTTCCGCGACATAACGCTTTTCCGTCTCGTCGTAATGGAACATCGGGAATTCCGTCACCCACAAGAAGTCATACGTGTTTTCGGGGATCAGATTGCCTATCTTTGCGAGCCTGAGACGGAGCGCTCCGAGGGACGCAAACACGATCTCGTCCGTATCCGCTCCGAAGAAGATGATGTCGCCCACTTCCGCGTTCGCGCGCTCGAGTATCTTTTGGGTGAGATCTTCGCCGAGGAATTTTATTATGGGAGACTGAAGTCCCTCTTCTTTGACGGCTATCCACGCGAGACCCTTGGCGCGATACGTCTTTACGAACGGAAGAAGCGCGTCCACGTCCTTTCTCGAAAGTATAGCCTGATCGCCGCCCTTATAGAAGCCTTTGGCGTTTATGAGCCTTACGCTGCCGCCGCGCTCCACCGCGCCCGAGAATACCTGAAAGCCGCAGCCTTTGACGAGATCGGTCACATCCACGAGCTCGAGACCGAAACGCGTATCCGGCTTATCCGACCCGAAGCGTTCCATCGCCTCTTTATACGTCATACGGCGGATCTTTTCGGGAAGCTCGATGCCCTTGGTCTCTTTGAAAACCTTGCGCATCATACCTTCCGCTATGCCCATAACGTCCTCCTGATCGGAGACGAAAGACATTTCCATATCTATCTGCGTAAATTCCGGCTGGCGATCGGCGCGGAGATCCTCGTCGCGGAAGCACTTGGCTATCTGGTAATACTTGTCCATGCCGCTTATCATGAGGATCTGTTTATACAGCTGCGGCGACTGAGGAAGCGCGTAGAACTCGCCCTTATGCACACGGCTGGGAACGAGATAGTCCCTTGCTCCTTCCGGAGTGGAACGGCAAAGGAACGGCGTTTCGATCTCTATAAAACCGTTCTCGTCCATGTAATTTCTTGCCGCATGACATATCTTGCTGCGCAGCATGAGTATCTCCTGAAGTCTGGGAGTGCGCAGTTCGAGATATCTGTACTTCAGCCTCGTCGCGTCATTGACGGAAGCCGCTTCGGAAATCCCGAAAGGAAGATTTTCCGCTTCGGAAAGTATCCTGAGCTCGCTCGCAAGTATCTCGATATTACCGGTCTTGAGACGGGGATTTACTCTGTCCTCGTCACGCATACGGACTGTGCCCGTCACCGCGATGACGTATTCCGTTCTTATCGCTTCGGCCTTTTCAAACCCCTGCTGCCCTATCTCGGACAGATCGAACACTACCTGAAGTATACCGCTCCTGTCGCGAAGATCGATGAATATCAGACCGCCGTGGTTACGCCAGCTGTCGGCCCAGCCGGTGACGGTCACCTTTTTGCCCACGTCATCGGGAGTAAATTCAGTGCAATATGCGGTCCTTTTCATTCCGCTCATCAGTTCTGCCATTTTTATATATTCTCCTTTACTCGTGCGGCTATCTCGCCGATGCCGCATTCTTCTTCCGTTCCGTCGGATGTTCTTTTAATTTTCACCCTGCCGTTCTCGATCTCATTGCCGCCGATGACGACGACATACCGTGCCTTCTGCTTGTCGGCATATCTGAACTGCGCCTTCATGCTCCTGCCCGTCATCTCGGTATCGGCGCTCACGCCTTCATGTCT
>USNB01000170.1 GCA_900555875.1 uncultured Eubacteriales bacterium | reverse complement strand
GCCGGCTGACGGCGTCCAGCGCGCTCGTCGGTTCGTCGAGAAGAAGGACGCGCGCTCCCGTCGCCACCGCGCGAGCTATCGCGACGCGCTGTTTTTCTCCTCCCGAAAGCACGGACGCCTTGCGGTCCGCAATGCCGCCCAGCCCGAGATATTCGAGCAGACGCTTTGCCTCTGCCTTCGCTTCCGCCGCGGTCGGACGACGCATTTTTCCGCCCTCGTACGCGCGTTTTCTCGCACGCAGGACGAAGGATATGTTGCCCGCGGCCGTCATATGCGGAAAAAGCGCGAAATCCTGAAAAACCGAACCGCACATGCGCTTGCCGGGAGGGAGATCCGTCACGTCTGTATCCGCGACGAACACCCGTCCCGTATCCGGATGCTCGAAGCCCGCTATTATGCGCAGGAGCGTAGTCTTGCCGCAGCCGGACGCGCCGAGCACCGCCGCGTATCCGCCCGCGGGAAGAAGGAGCGAAAAATCATCCGCCGCACGCGTTTCGCCGTATGTCTTCGTAACTCCCTCGACGCGCAGCTCCGCGCCCGCGATATTGTCAAAAGGCATATCCATACATTATAAATAATATCTCCGGAAAGCATGTTTTGTCAAGAAAATCACGCTTTGTCGCCGCGCCCAAAGACGGAAATACCGTCAAATTCGCACAAACCGGTCAAAATGCCTTGACGATGTCGGCGGGCGGGGTGTATAATCGGAGATAATATATTTAAAGATAAAGCGCCCCGTCGGCGCGAAAGAAGAGAGGATCCGATCATGGGAAAGAATCTTACGCAAGGAATAGAAAAAGCGCCTCAGCGTTCGCTGTATAAAGCGCTCGGCATGACGGACGAAGAGCTGAACAAGCCGCTCATCGCCGTCATTTCCGCAAAAAGCGACATAGTACCGGGACACATGCATCTCGATCGCATAGCCGAAGCCGTCAAAGCCGGCATCTACGCCGCAGGCGGAACTCCTTTCGTCGTGCCTTCGATAGGCATATGCGACGGCATCGCGATGGGACACGCGGGCATGAAATACTCGCTCCCCTCCCGCGAGCTGATAGCGGACAGCGTTGAGGCGATGCTCATCGGTCATGCGTTCGACGGAGCAGTGCTGATACCCAACTGCGACAAGATCGTTCCCGGCATGCTTATGGGCGCCGTGCGCGTAAACATCCCCACCGTGCTCGTTTCGGGCGGCCCCATGGAAGCGGGCGTAGTGAACGGACACAAAGTATCGCTGTCTACGATGTTCGAAGCCGTAGGCGCGACGCAGGCAGGCAAGATGAGCCGCGACGAGCTGTGCTATCTCGAAAACCACGCCTGCCCGGGCTGCGGATCCTGCTGCGGCATGTATACGGCTAACTCCATGAACTGTCTCATGGAAACACTGGGCATCGCTCTTCCCGGCAACGGCACCATCCTCGCGACGAGCGCCGAACGCCTGCGCCTCGCAAAAGAGGCGGGCAAAGCCGTGATGAAGGCGGTGGCGGACGACGTGACTCCCCGCATGATACTCACCAAGCGCGCTTTCCTCAACGCCGTGGCGTGCGACAACGCGATAGGCGCGTCCACGAACAGCGTGCTCCATCTCATCGCGATCGCGAACGAATGCGGCGTAGAACTGACGTATGATATGTTCCGCGCGGCCGCGGACGTCACTCCCAATCTCTGCAAGCTCTCGCCTGCGTCCGAGTACGACATGGACGCGCTGGGCAAAGCGGGCGGTATATCCGCCGTGCTCAAGGAACTGTCGCGGAACGGGCTGATCGACGCGGACGCAATGACCATAACCGGAAAGACGCTTGCCGAGAACATAGCGAACGCCGAGATAACCGATCCCGCCGTCATACACACCTGCGACGCGCCGCTGTCCCCTACGGGCGGACTTGCTTTCCTCAAGGGCAATATCGCCGAAGAGGGCGCGGTCGTGAAGCGCAGCGCGGTGAGAAAGGAGATGCTCAAGTTCACGGGCATCGCCAAGTGCTATAACAGCGAAGAGGAAGCCGTCCGCGCGATAATGGGCGGCGAGATAAAGGAAGGCAACGTCGTCGTCATACGCTACGAAGGACCCAAAGGCGGCCCCGGCATGCGCGAGATGCTCTCACCCACTTCCGCCCTCGTGGGCATGGGGCTGGACGCGAGCGTGGCGCTCATCACGGACGGACGCTTCTCGGGCGCGACGCGCGGCGCGGCGATCGGACACGTAGCTCCCGAAGCGGCAGCGGGCGGCAAGATAGGAATAATACGCGACGGCGACAGGATCAAGATAGACATCCCCGCGGGCAAGCTCGACCTCGACGTACCGGCAAAGGAGATCGCCGCACGTCTCAAGAAATTCAAGCCCAAGGACATCAATCCGACCGGCTATATGCTGAGATATTCCTATCTCGTGACGGACGCACCTCACGGCGCGGTCATGAAAAAGAAGTTCTGAAAACAAGGATAAACGATATATGGCAATGACACTTTCTCAGAAGATACTCGCCGCGCACGCGGGTCTGGACAACGTAGTCCCCGGTCAGCTCATCACCGCAGACCTCGACCTCGTGCTCGGCAACGACATAACCTCCCCCGTCGCTATCAAAGAGATAGAGGCGCACGGCGGCGGCAAAGTATTCGACAAGAGCAAGATCGCTCTCGTCATGGATCACTTCGTGCCCAACAAGGATATCAAGAGCGCCGAACAGTGCAAGTGCTGCCGCGGCTTCGCCCGCGAGCAGGGCATAGAAAATTTCTTCGACGTCGGACAGATGGGCATCGAACACGCGCTCCTTCCCGAAAAGGGGCTTGTGGGCGCGGGCGATCTCGTGATAGGCGCGGACTCTCACACATGTACTTACGGAGCGCTCGGCGCGTTCTCCACGGGCGTAGGCTCCACGGATATGGCTTACGGC
>USNB01000169.1 GCA_900555875.1 uncultured Eubacteriales bacterium | reverse complement strand
AGTACCTGCGGAAAAGCTGCGCTCGGGCGGTTTCGACCCGGTCGGCATGATAGAGGAACATCTGGCGGGAGAGAGCGCGGGGGACGAAGAGACGTTCGACTACGACGCCGCCGCGCATCCGGACGAGGATCTCGGGCAGATACTGCACGATCTCGGTCTGATGTTCGGGGATGACGATAAATGACGGAAACGAACACCCGGCGAAAATAACGCTTTAATGGATTGACAAGAGACGCCCGGTTATGGTATTCTTACAAGAAGGATAAAATGGGGGAAGTGGGGAAAACTGCCGCGAAGACGGCGATGAAACGGAGGCGAAAATGAAGAGTATCGACAAGTTCAACGAATGGAAGCAGAAGGTAACCGACAAAAGTCTGCTCAGACAGCTCGAAAAGATGGAGAACGATCCCGTCGCGATCGAGAACGCGTTTTACAAGGATCTCGAATTCGGCACGGGCGGCATGAGGGGCATCCTCGGAGTGGGAACGAACTGCCTCAACATCTACAACATCCGTAAAGTTACGGAAGGCGTCGCCCGCGCCATGAACGATGCGGGAAAGACGTCTGTGGCTATCAGTCACGACAGCCGTCATATGAGCAATAAGTTCGCGAAGACGGCGGCAGAGGTATTCGCGGCTCACGGGATACGCGTGCATATCGTTCCCGAAGAATCTCCCACGCCCTTCCTTTCTTTCGCAGTAAGGCGTCTGGGCTGCGATATGGGCGTGATGGTAACGGCAAGCCATAACCCCAAACAGTATAACGGCTATAAATTATTCGACGAAACGGGTTGCCAGGTCCTCGACGACGCGGCGGAAGTTATAATCTCCTATGTGAACAAGGTCGATCCGTTCGAAGTCAGGACGCATTCGTTCTCGTACTACGAGAAGAAGGGGCTCATATCGTATATCGACAAGTGGGTGTATTCCGCATTCCTCTGCGATGTGGAATCGCAGGCGCTCAACGACGCCAAGCCGCTGAGGATAGTTTATACTCCGCTCAACGGCGCAGGATTTCATCTCGTACCCGAAGCGCTCAAGGACCGCGGTTTCAACGACGTGTCCGTAGTCGAGGAGCAGGGATATCCGGACGGCGATTTCAAGACGTGTCCGTTCCCCAATCCCGAAAAGCCGGAGGCGCTCGCGCTCGCTATCGGAAAGGCTGAAAAAGAAGGCGCGGATCTCGTTCTCGCGACCGATCCCGACTGCGACCGCGTTGGTATCGCCGTCAGGCATAACGGCGAATTCGTGCTCCTTACGGGCAATGAAGTGGGCGTACTCCTCACCGATTATGTGCTCGGCACCAAGTATGCTCGTTGGGGACTGCCTTACGGGGCGACCGTCGTGCGCACGATAGTCACGACCTCTCTCGTAGATAAGATCGCCGCTCATTTCGGCGTCAAGGTGGTACCGGTGCTGACCGGTTTCAAATGGATCGGCAACGTCATAAACAAGCTGGGAGCGAACGGAGGCAACGCCGACAGGTTCGTGCTCGGCTTTGAAGAGAGCTACGGCTATCTCGTGGGTACTCATTGCCGCGATAAGGATGCCGTCGTCGCGTCCATACTCATTGCGGAAATGACCGCGTATTACAAAGCGGAAGGCAGGACGCTCATAGATCAGCTGAACGGTATTTATGCGATGTACGGTAAATACGAGCATAAGAACATATCGAAGAAGTTCGAAGGCGCGTCCGGCAGCAAAAAGATGAAGGGTCTTATGGAGGGACTGCGCACTCAGCCCATAAGTAAGATAGGCGGCGGAAACGTCGTGCGCTCCGTCGATTTCCTCGATCAGACGGAATACGACGTTCCGAAAGCGGACGTGATGCTCTATGAAACGGATAACGGACTGACCGTTATCGTTCGTCCGTCGGGCACCGAGCCGCTCATAAAATTCTACATAACGGCGGCTAAGAACGAAGAGGAGAATGCGGCATTGTTCGCCGCAGCGATCTCGGATATCGACAGGATATTCGCATAAGGGGAAAAGTCACCGTAAGGTGATTTTTTCTCAAAAACAGAACTTGACGGGAGATACATGAAAAATATCGGCGAGATACTCGAATACATCGAGGATAACGGAGTAAAGTTCGTAAAACTTTCTTTCTGCGACATACTCGGACGGCACAGGAACGTATCCGTCAATGCGTCGCATTTCGCGGAAGCTGCGGACGGTTTCATCGTCGATCCCGCGGCATTCGGATCGTCTTCCTGCGGAACGGATATCGGAGACCTTCTGCTTATCCCCAGGCCGGAGACATTCACGCCCATGCCCTGGCGGCCCTCTTCGGGAGCGGTCGTCAGTGTCATGTGCAGGGCTGAACGCGCCGACGGAAAGCCGTTCGGATGCGACTGCGGCGAGATCGCGGAAAATGCAGACAGGCTTTTTACGGAAAAGACGGGGTGTACCGTCCGTCTCATGACGGAGAGCGAATTCTATATATTCCGCACGGACGACAGAGGGGAACCTACTCTCGTGCCCGTCGACAATGCCGGATATCTCGACGCGGCGCCGCGCGACCGTTGCGAGAATCTCCGCCGGGATATCGTATTCACGCTCGAGACCATGGGCATGCAGCCGCTCTCGTCCCATCATGAGAAGGGCAGAGGGCAGAATGCCGTTATTTTCCGCGAATGCGCTCCGTATATGAGCGCGGTGAACACCGTGCTGTTCAGAAGCGCGGTAAGGAACATAGCGTATACGAACGGACTGTATGCGTCGTTTGCGCCCTGTCCGGTGGACGGAGAGATCGGCAGCAACTTCAGAGTGGTCGCCTCTCTCTATCGCGGAGGAAAACCGGTCGCGGAGCGCGACGCGGAGGCATTCGCGCGCGGAGTGGAAGCGCGCATATCCGAGATGGCGGCGTTCACCAATCCCGTCGGAAATTCTTACGACAGGCTCGCCCTTT
>USNB01000168.1 GCA_900555875.1 uncultured Eubacteriales bacterium | reverse complement strand
GAGGTGTTCAAGGGCGCGGAGGTGCGCAATATCCTCCGCATGGATAAGGAGGCCGCGAAATAAATGGCTATCGTTATCGGAAAGGAATATAAAAATGCGTTCGACGGCGTCCGCCGGCTGGTGGAGGGCGGCTGTGCGCCTCCGGATGTCAGTCTGTCGGGCGGGCGGCTGATCCGCGGGACTTCGGTGTTCGAATATTCGGAGTCTGCCGCCGGGATAGACGTCACGGACGGCGGTATGAACATGCGCATGGATCCGGCGGAGGGAGCGAGCTGGTTCGCTCCGCTGCGCGGGGACAGGCGGGACAACGGACTCGCGCTGTGGAAAGATCTCGTCGAGGCCGTATGCCGCTATTATCACGAAAATTATTCGCTGACCGATTACGGCGCTCCGGTCGGACAGCCGGGCGCGGATACGAGAAAGCGCACGGCGGACGCTCTCGCCGAGCTGGTCCGCATACTGCTGCCGTCGTTCGGCGGCTGCGTGGAGGTGCGCGAACGCAGACGCGCGGGCGGCGATCTCTGCGATTTTTACGGGCTCAGCCTGCGCGTGGAGCTGAGCAGCGGCGCGGGAGACGCCGTTCCCATGCTCGCGAAGATGTTCTTCAAGCGTTCGGGACGTTCGCTCGTCGCCGTATCCGGTTCCGAAACGCGCGATATCGAGACGTTCGTCGCTTCGGAAGCGCCCGAAGGGGCGAAGAGCAATGCCGGCATGTCCTTCATGTCCGACGCGGATTCCGTCATAAACGAAGTTTTCTCCGCGCTTGACAGGACGCTGCGCGGAGGCAGGCCGGGGATAGGCGAATGCCTTTATTTCGGCAGAGAGCGCGATCGCAAGGCGGCGGAACAGCTCACGAAGAAACTCTCGTCGGGCGGCGACGGGCTGACGGTGTCCGGGCTGCGCGTCCTCGGGATATCGCATGTAAAGCTGCCCGACTGCGTGTACGACGTGCTGGAAAGCGGCGTTACCGTTCTCCGCGCGGTGGTCACGGCAAGCGGCAGGATGACGCTTACCTGCGCGCCGTGCGGCGTTACTCTCATGGACAGCGGCTGCATATACTGCACGGACAGGGAGACGGGCGAGCAGCGCATGTTCGAGCCCGATCTCGGCGACGAAAGTCTCGGGTTTACCGACGACGATATCGAATACATACGCGCGAACAGCGCGTTCGGCGAACATCTCCTTCCCAATAAGTGCGCGAACCCCAAGTGCCGCAGGCGCGTCTGCAAGTGCCGGCAGGAGAATATCGGAACGGACGGAGAGCGCCTTGTGTGCCGCGACTGCCCGTATCCGGAAGTGGTGTTCGTATCCGGCGAGGGCAAGCTCATGTATACGCCCGACCTCGCCTTCGCGCGCGACGAGATGACGCTCGTCCCCAAGACCGACACGGGCGTGTGCTCGTGCTGCGGGCGCACGTTCACCGCGGAAGCGCTTAAAGGATCGCGCGTGCAGAAACTCTGCGGATTCTGCCGCGGCGCGATAAGGGCGGCAAGCGAAGATTCCCGCGAAGCGCGAAAGTTGTATAAACGGTTTTCCGGCATGCTGAGCTACGGAGTGCGTCTGCGCCACATAGGCGTTCGCAAATATTGTTTCGACGACGACGATATAACGCTGTTCGTGCTGGGCGAGGACAGATATATCCTCGATAAGACGAACATCAGGAAGCGCGGGCTGATAGCTGCTCCGCGCGGCGTGGAGAACGATCGGAAATGACGGATATCGAAAAAGAGAGATACAGACTGACGGAAAAGCGCACGGGCAGCGCGAAAGCGCCGCTGATAGCCGCGCTGGCGGGAGCGCTCGCCGCCGATGCGATCGCAATGGTCTTTCTGGCGATCGCAGGGTGCGCCGCGTATTTTTACGTGTTTCCGGCACTGCTCATAGCGTTGGACGCCGTCGTGCTCTTTCTCGCGATAAAGGGCAATTTCAGGTTTGCTTACGCGTTCGTTGCGGTCGCGGTGTATTGCATAGCGGCGCCGATATTCATGGGACTTACGTTCCTTCTCGACGCGCGCACCGCGAGCGGTACGGTCATGACGACGGTCGCTTTCGCGATATGGCTGATCGTGCACATCATGAGCGTGCTCGCCGTGCTCGCGTCCTCCTTCCGCGCCGCAAAGCTGGGCGGGGAGGCGGTTGCGGCTGCCGCGATCGCGAGTACGATACTGCTCGCCGGGGCGATCTGCCTCTATATCTGGTCGGTAGCGGCGGGCGGCTTCTTCGGTCAGGGATTCACGCGCACGCTGACTTTTGAAAAGTACGGCGAAAGCGTGCGCATAACGGGCGTGCTCGACGGGCGCGGCGATACCGTCGTCGTGCCGGAAGAGCTGGACGGCATGCCCGTGACGGCAGTGGACTGCTCGGTCTTTACCGCGGACGGCGTGAGCCGCGTCGAGCTGCGCTGCCCCGCTTCGGTGGAACTTACGTCCGCCGCGGAGCTCTATCTCGTCGACTCGTCCGTCACCATCGTGACGGATAAGTCCGCCGTAGACGATTTCCGCGTGGTGTTCTATTCGATGGGCTGCTTCGGCGCGGGCAACGCCATGATACCCGACGGCGAGGGCGTGAGCGCCTATGCCGTGTTCGACTATACTGCGGAGAGCTATGAGCTTTGCGAGGGGAACATCCTGCCCACGTGGACGGGGTCGGACATATCCCGCTTCGACGTATCCTCATACCGCGGTATCGAGGGGCTCGAGTACACCGCATATACGGATACGGACGCTCAGGACGATCTGGAGTGGTGCAAATATAACAACGGCGGCTATATCATGCGGCTGTCCGGCGGCGCGGAAGGCAACGTGCTGGACGCCGAAGTGCGCTTCGACAGGGTGTATGAGATCGTATACGCGGACGATAACGACGCCCGCTTCGACGATTACGACAAAGGCCTCGTCGAGTACACGGTGGCGGATA
>USNB01000167.1 GCA_900555875.1 uncultured Eubacteriales bacterium | reverse complement strand
GTGAGCAGTTGCAACGCATACCGGACGGCGCAGCACAGATACTTCGCCGCTTCTTCTTCATCCGTTCTGCACCCGAAACTGCGGAAAACGGTAAAATAAATGTAATCGAATCCCACACGACAAAAATGCAACATATGCGTGAGCTTATCACCCTGCACCGACAATCCTCGCGTCAGGCCGTCGCCGCAGATTCTGGAATAATCGGCGATGAATGCATCCGCTTTGGCCGTAAACGCGGCAAGTTCCGCATAACTTTCCCTGTAATGAGGAAACACATACCCGGGCACTGTTTTTGTCGCGAAATGCCGGTATACGCTGAACAGCGAACGGCATTCATCGTACACCGCCTGCGGCGGAAGTTCCAGACGCATGTCGACCACAGATGCCGCCGACACGCGGCGCAGCGCGCACATGGCAAGATCGCATACGGATACCGCATCGACGGCTATTTCGCCGTCGGTAAGCATGGCAGTCTGCGGGTCGAGCAGAGTCAGCCGCCTCGCCCCGCGCGCATACATCAGGTATTCTTTGTTTCGCGGTTCCCTTTCTACCGAACGCGGATACATACGCCCAATCGCCTCGAAAAGCTCTTTCATCAGTTCATACACCTGTTTGAAAGCGTGAACGAGAAACATGCGCCTTATGCTCTGCGGAAGAGCCGATCTGACAAGTTTTTCTATCGGAGCGTCAAGCAGCAGAATTATCACCTCGGCTCCGCAAAGTCTGCCTTCCGAATTGGCAACTTTTATGTTGCATAATCTGTAATAATACTCGGCATAAAAGTTATTACGATCCATAGCGCGCACTTTATCAAACAGCAATTCGGCGTTTTTGTAATCGCGCTTTGAAAAAAAATGCTGCGCCCTGACGTATTCGTTCCGTGCTTCTTCGACATTGACAAGACTGCATGACGCACTGAGTTCGGCGTAGGAAAAAGACCGTCCGCAATACGGACAGGCGTAAACGTCTTCCCTTGTCCTTTCGAAATGCACGCTCATGCCGCAGCCGGTGCATATCGCGTGAAAAACGGACATCCGAACCTCCCAGTATTATTCTGGCTCATTATACAACAATATACGGAATTTGTAAAGAAAAAAAGGCTTCGACATGCGAAGCCTTTTTCCGACATATTATTTACTTCTTCATATCAAGATCTTTGAGCAGATCGGCAAACGGATTGTTGCCGGCGTCTTCGCTCCATTCTGCGCCTTCCTCACGCTGCTGCTCTCTCTTTCTGGGAGCGCGGGGTTTGCTCTCGCGGCGCTCGCTTCTCGCGGCTTTCTCCTCTTCCGTAGGTTCGGGCATGCAAGCCTTTGCGCTGAGAGTGATTTTCTTCTCCTCCGGATCGATTGCGAGAATCTTGACTTCCACTTCGTCGCCCACCTTATATACGTCGTTGATATTCTTGACGTAGGTGTTGGACGCTTCGGAAACATGCACAAGACCTTCCACGCCCGGCTCGATTTCCACGAACGCGCCGAAAGGCATAAGCGAGGTTACCTTGCCCTTTACGACGGAGCCGACGGGATGATTCTCGATTGCGGCGTCGAAAGGATGTTTCTGAAGCTGCTTGTAACCGAGCGAAACTTTGCCCTTCTCGCGGTCGGCTTTAAGAACGACGAAGTCGTATTTCTTGCCGACGTGAAGTATGTCGTCGATGGACTTGAACTTCGTCCACGCGATGTCGCTGATATGCACGAGGCAGTCGTATCCGTCCACGCTTACGAACGCGCCGAACTTGGATATGCCTTTGACCTTGCCGTTGACGATAACTCCGGGAACGACGTTTGCCCAGAAGATTTCCTCTCTCTCCTTGCGCTCTTTTTCGAGAACGACTTTCTGGCTGGCCACTATTCTGCGCTTTGCGTCGTCTATTTCGAGCTGTGTGAGCCTGAGCGTCTTGCCGACGAACGGATTGAGATTGTGAACGTATTTTTCCTTGATCTGGGAAGCGGGAACGAACACGGTGTAAGTGCCCAATTTACCGAGCAGACCGCCTTTCGTTTCGCGGTCCACGACGAGTTCGAACACTTCGCCGCCGCGGATGGTATCGACTATTTTGTCGCCTTCCTTGATCTTATCCACCTTCTTCTTCGAGAAGCGGTAGAGGCCGTCTTCCGCCTTGGAGCTGAGCAGTATGACGTCGAGCTCCGTGCCGGCGGGATAGTCGGCCGGATTATATGAATCGTCGAGCGAAACTTCGTCCGCCGCGATATGACCGTCTATTTTCATACCGAAGTCAACGGTGATGCCCTTGTCGTCGGCGCTGGTCACCTTGACCTTCATGCGTTTGCCATCTCTCAATTTGCCGTTTGTTCCAACGGCGTCGACCGCTTGCAGGAACTCTTCGTTCTGAGCTTCGGTGTAGTTGTTTTCCATGTACTGAATTACCTCCGTTATCGACTCTTCCGGAGCCGATGCGCCGGCCACGATTCCGACCGTATCCCCGGCGTTAAATTTTATTCTTGCAAGTTCTTCCGCTTCGCTTATGAGATAAACGGTACAAAAACAACCGCATATTTCTTTCAGCTTAAGGGTATTCGAGCTTTGCGGGTCTCCGATGACGAGAACAACGTCGCAGATCTTCGACAATTGTTCCGCCTCTTTTTGCCGCTCTTGTGTAGTATAGCAAATTGTGTCAAATATTTCAACTGTTTTTGAACCGTGTTTGCGAATTTTATCGGCTATATTGCGAAATTTTTTTGCGGAAGCGGTTGTCTGCGCGACAAGACACAGTTTTTCGGCGGAAAAAAGCTCCTCCGGTATCCCGTCGCCGTCAAGTACGGTCGCGGAATAACCGCACAGCGAATTGATTCCGACGACCTCGGGATGTTCCCTTTTGCCGAATATCGCGATCGTATATCCGTCCGCGTACTTTTCAGCGACGATCTTCCGCGTGCGGTTGACGAACGGACATGTGGCGTCCACTA
>USNB01000166.1 GCA_900555875.1 uncultured Eubacteriales bacterium | reverse complement strand
ATACCTGCACTTACGGCGCGCTCGGCGCCTTCTCCACCGGCGTGGGTTCGACGGACATGGCGTACGGCATGCTCACCGGCACTGCGTGGTTCAAGGTCCCGTCCGCGATAAAAGTGACGCTCACCGGCAAGCCCGCTCCCCACGTATCCGGCAAGGACGTCATCCTTCACCTTATAGGCGTGATCGGCGTGTCCGGAGCGCTGTATAAGTCGCTGGAATTCGTGGGCGACGGCTGCGCGGACATGACTATGGACGACCGTCTCACGATATGCAACATGGCGATAGAAGCCGGGGCTAAAAACGGCATATTCGCCTGCGACGACATTACGCTCGCATACCTTAAAGAGCACTGCAAAAAGGCTCCTAAAGTGTACGCCGCCGACGCTGACGCGGTGTACGAACGCGAAGTGGTCATAGAGCTGGATAAGCTGAAGCCCACGGTATCCTTCCCTCACCTGCCCGAAAACACGCATACGGTGGACGAGATCGGCGACATAAAGATAGATCAGGTCGTCATCGGAAGCTGCACCAACGGCAGGATAAGCGATCTGCGTGCGGCAGCCGAGGTGCTCAAAGGGCGTAAGGTCGCGAGCGGCGTGCGCACGATAGTCATCCCCGCGACGCAGAGCATTTACATGCAGGCGCTGGACGAGGGACTGATAAAGATATTCATCGAAGCGGGCGCTGTGGTATCCACCCCTACATGCGGACCCTGCCTCGGAGGATATATGGGAATACTTGCAAGCGGCGAGAAATGCGTCGCCACGACCAACCGCAACTTCGTCGGACGCATGGGTGCGACGGACAGCGAGATATACCTCGCCTCCCCCTATGTCGCGGCGTGCTCCGCCGTGCTCGGCAGGATAGGCGTGCTTTAAGGAGACGGATATGAAAGGTTTCGTACATAAATACAAGGATAACGTAAACACAGACGAGATCATACCCGCGAGATATCTCAACGATTCTTCTCCCGCCGCGCTCGCCGCGCACTGCATGGAGGACATCGACAGGGATTTCGTGAGCAAGGTCAGACCGGGTGACATCATCGTCGCCGAAAAGAACTTCGGCTGCGGATCGTCGCGCGAACACGCGCCCATCGCGATAAAGGCGAGCGGCGTATCCTGCGTCATCGCGTGCGACTTTGCGCGCATATTCTTCCGCAACTGCATCAATATCGGACTGCCCATACTCGAATGCCCCGAGGCCGCGAAAGACGCGGCGGACGGCGACGAGATGGAAGTGGATCTTGCCGCAGGCTCGATAAAGAACCTCACGAAGGGCAAGGAATATTCCGTTCCGCCCTTCCCTCCCGAGATCCGTGCGATAATCGCGCGCGGCGGGCTGCTGAACAAGTGATATGAATGTCTTTTGAAGGCATGCAAAACGGCTCCGGACCGATCCGGAGCCGTTTTTACGTACTGCTTAAAGACGTTACCGCTGCTTATAAAAGTTACTCGTCCGCCCGATATAACGTACCGTCAGGCTTGAGTTTGATATAAGCAGCGCTCGAATGAGCCTCTTCCGGCAAAGAGTGTTTGCCCGCGATGCCCTTCAGCACTTTCACGCCTTCTATCTTGCCGACTGTTTCATAACTGTATGCGGCATTATACGTTCATGTTTTGCTTTATCTCGGTGAATGGTCTCATGACAGAGCATAAAAACAGGGACCGCCGCACGTTTCGTTCACGCTGCCGGCGGTCCCCTGCCCGGATGCGATCCCGGAAAACGGGATCAACGGGAAACGGGCTATGTCTGTTCTTTCGATTTTTTGAGAGCACGCCTTACGGCGAATACTCCCCATACGATAAGCCCGGCGCCTATGACGCATTCGATCACGATCGTCACGATCTGCCATATGGGCATACGTTCATACGGTATTGAAGTCGCAGATAACGGTGCCTCTAAAGCCCCATTCGTCCCTGAACACTTCGGTGACGAGGCGGTAGTCGCCGCCCGTCCAGCGCGTGCCTTGCGGTTGAACGACGTCATCATGCCCTTGCATGCCTCGCCTGACTTTTTGACGGCTATCTCGAACGCCTTGAGATACACTTCGCGGAGCGTCTGTTCGTCCAGCCACGTGAGAACGCCCTGGCGCTTGGTCTCCTGCTCGTTGACCGCAAGGTGCTTCATATACGTCACTACGCCTTTTTCGTCGCAGCCGACGATCATATTCGCCGCCATCACACCGGTAAGAAACGGATCTTCACTGTAATATTTGCCGTTCCTGCCGCCGAACGGAGAACGATGGAGATTGACCCCCGGAGCATAGATACCGGAATATGTATATCCGTTATCCTCCGTTTTGCCCCAAAGTCCCTCTTCGCCTATCGCAAGTCCCTGTTCGTAAGCCACGTCTTCGTTCCGCGAGCCGGAAATGATCGCCGGACAGCAATAAGCGCACGCCTTGCCGACGTAACTCTCGCTGCCCATGAATATCGTAAAGCCCATGGGTCCGTCCGCCGATACGGTGGTATACTTACATAACATTATTTCACGAAAAATACTTCGCCTGCGCGTAACCGGTTGAAAATCACGCGTAACCGGTCGCACGACGCCCGATGCAATGAAATTATTCCACATTATTGACGTTTTGTCAATCCTTTACACGCTCATTTGCCCGCGCCTCTCCGGCGGCGGCGTGCATGCTTTGCTTGACAAAGCGCCGTCGGTTGGGTTAAAATGAAAACGAAAAAACGAATAATACGGAGACGGATATGAGCAAGAAAAAGATTGTCGTCCTTGCGGGCGACGGTATAGGACCGGAAATAACCTCGGCTGCCGTCGGGGTGCTTGAAAAGACCGCCGAGATATTCGGCCACACGTTTGAATTCGACCATAAACTTCTCGGAGGCTGCGCGATAGATAAATTCGGCGTACCCCTTCCGGATGAGACCGTGGCGGCGTGCAAGGCGTCGGACGGAGTGCTCCTCGGCGC
>USNB01000165.1 GCA_900555875.1 uncultured Eubacteriales bacterium | reverse complement strand
TCGTAGAGCAGATCGCAGCCGACGAGCGAAAACCCCTCCTGCCGCATGACGTATGCCACGCCCGCCTGATAGTTTCCCCACTCAAGTACTTTATACGCCCCGAGAGAATTTATGTCAAGCGTTTCGACGCGCTTGAACGTGGTTGCCGCTATCCTTATCTTATTCGTACCGTTTCTGCGGGCATAGACGTCGCATCCGAAATTGAGCGCGGCGGGAAGAACTTTTCCGCCGCAGTAATCCACATGCTCGCCTATTATATTGACGCGCCCGGCGGCGGAATAACGATGAGTGCACACCGCGCCGAACAGCTCCCCGAACAGTTTTACGTTTTCCCGTATAGTCATG
The DNA here is from genome assembly GCA_900555875.1 of uncultured Eubacteriales bacterium. Classification (GTDB taxonomy): domain Bacteria; phylum Bacillota; class Clostridia; order Christensenellales; family Pumilibacteraceae; genus Protoclostridium. The sequence continues at coordinate 2,600 of USNB01000165.1, read as the reverse complement.
TTTCCCTTCTCCTTAACGTCCGCGGCGTATCTCCACGGATATACCCGTCCGCCTGCTCCCGCCTGCCGGCAGCATAGTAACGCCCGGCCGCGTGCTCCAATCCTCCGTCACCCCTTCCCTTCCGGGAAGCGCCGTCATAGGCTCGAGACAAAGAAATGGCACTTCTTTTTTCTCCAGATGCCACATGCCGATATACGGCATACCTTCGTAGCGGAACACGATCTCGTCGCCGCTGCCGCGGCTTATGACCGCAGTGCCGCCCGTGCCCGCAAGCATGAGAGCGTCGTCGTCGAACAGCGAATGGCGAAGAGGCAGTTTACCGCCGATAAGCGGATACGGCTCGCGCACGCCGGTGTCAAGCACTCCCGCGCTCATCACGCACCGCCTGACGTCGCCCGCTCCGGGAAACTCCACGGAATATTCCTCGAACGCGCGTCCTCGCTCCACCGGCACGTTGAACCACGGATGAAAGCCCAGCGCATAATACATGTCCCCGCTTCCGGTATTGCGTACCTCTGCGGCAACGTCGAGGCGAGATCCGTCTATGGCATACGTGACAGAAAGAGAGTACGGAAACGGATACATGTCTCCGCTGCCGTCACCGTCCATACCCAGCGTTACGGACGCATCCGTGCGCGAAAGCACTTTCATCTCCGACGTATACGCGAAGCCGTGGAGCGGCATGCGCATGCGTTTTCCGCGATACGTCATCTCCTCACCGAACACTCTGCCGCAAGTGGGAAAGAGCACGCCCGCCCTGTCCGGCCAATAACAATATGTTTCCTGCCAAACGTATTCGCCGCCGTCCGGACGGCTCAGCCCGACGAGCTTGCCGCCGTATGTATCTATGACCGCCCGCAGCTCTTTGCCGCATATAGTTATGTCCATTTATGTACCTCCGAGCTGCGACGCGCGTCATACGGCGTCCGTCACCGTCTTGTCCGTCTCTTTCTTCTTGACTTCGATGGCCGCTTCCGCCGAGCCGAACTCGCTCTCCGCGGTCAGTTTTATCGTTCCCGCTCCCGTCGGGCGCACCACCGCGAGCGCTTCTCCGAGATAAGTGTCCGTGTCTTTTCCGCCGAAACCGTCGGGATTATACGGGCATGCGTGACCGAGCGCGATCAGTTCTCCGCCTTCCGTTCCCGTCACCTTTATGCGGCTGCGCGTGAGCGGTTTGAGCGTGCCTGCTTCGTCGGTATAACGCAGATGTATGTATGCAAGCCCGTCGGGCGAAATGACATTATCTTCGGGCGACGCGGCGAGCACGGTCTCCTTGCCCGCCGTGACGAGCGAGGTACGCGCGATCTCGTTACCCGCCTTGTCGTAGGCGACCGCGGTCAGCGTCCCGGGCGCGTAACGCACGGGAATGACGGCACGGCAGTCTTTCTTCAGCTTTTTGGCTCCCGCTTTTCTGCCGTTGAGCAGCAGTTCGACGCGGTATGCGCGGACGTACACCTCCGCTTTCGTCTTTACGCCATCGCAGCCGTCGTACGACCAATTCGCCATGGCGTTGGTATGCTTCCACGCGGAAGGCGAATGCTTCTTGCCCGCATGATGCGCGGGTATGACGGCGAGATGCATTTTATCGAGTTCGAACGCAACGCGCGTGTAATCCGCTTCGCCTAAGAATCCGCCGTTGATATCCACTCTGCCGCTGCCCGCAGTCAGCCAACCGATACCGAACGAGAAATCGCTCGTATGATCCTCGTATACCCAGCTTCCGATGCCCACTTCGCCCATATAATCCATACCTGCCCATACGAAATCGCCGATCACCGAAGGATGATCTTTGGCAAATTCCCAGAACTTATACGCATCGGCGCAGAACGTCTCGCTGCCGAGGATTATGCGGTCTGGATATTTTTTTACGTCCTTTTTATACCTGTTGATGCCGTAGTTGTAACCGGCTATATCCATTTTCGCGAACGCGTCGCGCGTCTTTCTGTCGCTGCCGCGTAAGGTCGCTCCGAATTTCATGAATTTCGCGCCGAGCAGACCCGCAAGGTTATTGAAGAACTCGCTGCCCACCGCCTTTTTCTTCTTCTTTTTCTTTGCGTCCTCCGCCTGACGCTTTGCGTTCTTCTCCGCCTTCTTGTCGCTGTATTGTCCCATGCCGAGAGAATAGAGGAAGTTGAAGAAGATGTTCACGCCGCAGGTCACGGGACGAGTGTCGTCGAGGGAGTGAAGGTAATTCGTCATATCCTCAGTCAGCTTGATGCCGCGCTCCTCGCTCGTCTCCGCGACCTCGTTGCCCGTCGAATACATGATCACGGACGGATGATCGTAATCCTTATCCACTATATCCTTAAGATCTCTCTCCCACCAATCGGCATGATAGGTCGCGTAATCGTATTTGTCCTTATGGATATACCACATATCCACATATTCGTCGAGCACGTACATGCCCAGCCTGTCGCACGCGTCGAGAATCGCTTTGGAGCAGGGGTTGTGCGCCATGCGGAGAGCGTTATACCCCGCAGCCTTCATGAGACGCACCTTGCGTTCTTCGGCAAACGGATGAGCCGCCGCGCCTATCGGACCGTTATCGTGATGTATGCACGCGCCGCGCAGCACCTCGCGCCTGCCGTTCACCTTAAACC
>USNB01000164.1 GCA_900555875.1 uncultured Eubacteriales bacterium | reverse complement strand
GAGTAAGTGCCGTTTTTGAAGTCCATACGGGATACGAGATCCATCTGCAGATCGTCGTCTTCGTAGCCGCCGTAATAATCGAGCAGGTTGTACTCGTCCTCGCCGGAGAACAGAGGATCGGCATCCTTGCCACTGAAATCGTCCTGACCGAGGATGACGTCGGCGGCGATACTGAAGGCATACTCACCATATACTTCATGCGAATCCTTCATCGCCATCAGCTTGTAATCGCCGGCGTCGAGCTCGTATGTATTCTCGCCGTTTCCGTTCGCGTCATTATAGTCGAAGGACGCCATATCCTGGACGTTGACCTTTACGACCACCGTCTCGGTCTCGCCCGGCTCGACGATGGGCGACTTATCGAAGCCGACGAGTTTGACGTACGACTTCTCTATCTCGTTATCGAAATAAGGCGCGTTGACGTATATCTGCACGGCGTCCTTGCCCGCGACCTTGCCGGTGTTTGCGACGTCCACGGCAACGTAGATAACGTCGCCCGTCTCGTCCGAAACGGCATTTTCTATGGACTCGGTGCAAGTTTCGTCCGTATAAACGCCCGTTATCGTATGAGAGAACTGCGTATAGCTCAGACCGTAGCCGAACGGGTACTGCACGTTCTCGGCATACCACGCGTCGCCCGTACCTGCTTCTCTCTGTTCCGTCTCATACCACATCGTCTCATAGAACATGTAGCCGAGATAGATGCCCTCTTCGTACTGCACCTCGGTAAATCCGGAGCCGGGCGTGTTGCCCCGGGGCACGGTACCGTATACCTTGCCCGTAGAATCACGGTATACGTTGGGATAAGGATTGTTCTCTTCGTCATATACGAGAGTGCCGTCGTTGTTTATCGCCTGCGCGCCCGTACCGTAGTTGTTCCACACGATGGACTTCGTGAAATCCTTTTCGAATGCGTCGACGAGTTTACCGGAGGGGTTGATCTCGCCGTTCAGTATCTTTCCGAGCGCCATGATACCGTTCTGTCCGGGCTGGGAGATCCACAGCGCGGCGTCTACGCCGTACTGCTTCTGATCGAGCTCCTTGAGCTCCATCGGGTTGGACGCGTTGAGTATGACGACCACCTTATCGAAGTTGGAGGCGACATGCTCCATCAGCTTCTGCTCGGCATTGGTGAACTCAAGAGCATGCTTATTCTCGATGCCTGCCTGATGCTCGCCAGGATCCGCCGCCTCTCCGATATCCGTGGAGACGTCCGCGTTCTCGCCGCCTACGCGTGAGAACACGACGATGGCAGCATCGTCATATGACTTGTAAGAATCGGTGATGTTTCTATCGAACTCGTCGATCTCGAGCTTGGCGTCAGTCGTCGAATCGGCTGCATAGAAGTTCTTGAGCGCGGGATTGACTCTGAAACCGGCCTCCGTAAGAGAGTCCTCCAGAGTGGGCGCGGTATCCGTCCTCACGCTGCCCGTACCGGTACCGGCAAGGAGCAGATTGTCGGAACGCACACCGAACACGCTCACGTTGTGCACATCCTTCGAGAACGGCAGCACGTCGCCATCGTTCTTGAGCAGGACCATACCTTCCCCCGCTATCTGGATGTTCAGTTCTTCTGCTGCCGCTACGACGTCGTCGTGATCGGTATAATCGGAATAGTACTTTCCGTCATACTTCAGCGCGTCGGCGGATGCGACAATGACCGAGCCGACCATGGCAACAGTCAACAGCAGTGCGACCGCAAAAACAAGCGTCAGCTTGACTGCTTTCGTCATTTTGTATTTTCCTCCTTTTTTGACCTTTCGGCCGTGAGATTTCCACATCCGACGCGTTTTCCGCAAGGAAAACGCCGCATCGAACGAGGTTAAGATAATTATATCACCCCCCCCCCTGATTATAGTAACAAATGTTCGCGGTTGTGGTAAAAACGTTCGCATTTCGGTCTTTATGTTCGCAAAATGGTAATTTTGTTCGCAAAACGAACGCAAAACGAACGCAAAAAGAGCGGCGGAGGATATCACTTATCCACAAACGACCGCTCAAAAAGGGCATAAAAAGGCTCCCCTGAAGGGAGCCTTTCGGTCATGATGGTCGGCCGTCGCGAAGCGACGGCATTGGTGACGAATAAAACGGTCATTCCTTTTTCTGCGTCGAGAGCAGGCGGAGCGAGCCGTCGGCGTTCACGTAATACTTGCGGTATTCCGTGGGGTACTCGTAGAGCAGTACGTTGGGTTCGCCGCGAAGGCGGAAAATGCGCGGCGCGGGAACGGAAGGCGGATCTGCGGACAGAGCGGGATCGCTGCCGCGAAGGCGCGTTTCGTCGTAATCGTCTAAGCTGATACCGTCCGCCCCGCCGTAATTGGACGGCTGGACATAAGGCGAAAAGTCCGAATCGCCCGACGTACGTCTCGGCTGCGAAGAACGTCCCGAGCCGTAGTAATAATCGTTCATGCCGCTCGCTCCCATGAGCGCGTCCGACGAACGGAGCGCATCGGGAGAGGATACCGGATCGGGGGCGGGCGCGGGATCGACGTATCTGCCTCCGGCAAGATATGCGCTGCGTTCGCCGCTGCCGTCATAGCGCTCCCCGCCCACGGCGGACGGACCCGCTTTCATCTCTGCGGCATAGCGGTTAGCCTCGTCGCGGGTATTTATCTCATCCTCTTCGTTTACGGGCAGACGCGGAGCGGGAATATCGCGCACTTCGGTGCGCTCGTCCGCAGGCGTCTGCGTATCGGAGCGATGCGCGTATATATACGTCAGCGCCACGCATGCCGCCAGACATACCGACAATCCGACGAAATAGAATCCCCAGTTGCCGCCTATCGTCTCCGTAAAGAGAGAGATCACTATAAACAGCACCGTATACAGCAGCGGAAGCCACAGGAACATCCCTATAAGAAGCTTCTTTATCATACGTTCTCCCCCGTGCGTTTTATTTTATCACATCGAAACCGACGTACTTGCGCAGGACTTCGGGCACGACTATGCTGCCGTCCGCCTGCTGATACTGCTCGACTATGGC
>USNB01000163.1 GCA_900555875.1 uncultured Eubacteriales bacterium | reverse complement strand
GGCGGGCGCGTATGAGAATAAAAAGTTGACATGACCGGCATTTGCGGGTAAAATATTTACAGGAGGAATGCAGGTGAGCAAAGCGCTTTTACTTATACACGGATTCCTTACGGGACCGGATGACTGGAACGAACTTCTGCCGTATCTCGAACCGTTGTACGACGAGGTGGTGCTGTTCAAACAGCCCGGACATGAGCTTAAAACGGACAGACCGCATTTCGCGGATTTTACGGAGCCTGCCGTATATGCCGCTCTGGACGAGACGATGCGCGGTCTTGAAAAATTTGACAGCGTGGACGTTGCGGGACATTCGATGGGCGGCGGCGGAGCCGTGTACGCGGCGGCAGGGCTGAAGAACGTGCGGAAATGCGCGCTGTACGCGCCCGCTTTCAGATATCCGAGAACGGATATAGCGTTCAAACGCGCGGCGCAGACCAAAAAAGTGGAACAGCTGCGCGACGCGTGCGGCGACGAAGCGCTGCGCGACGCGCTGGATATGCGCGTCAGGGTCATGCGCGAAACGAGCGATGCGGCGCTCGGTATATTCTTCAAGCGGCTGCTGCCGCACTGGAGTCCGCGCAACATCATCACGTTCATGCGCGTCATGCGCACGGCGCGCCGCTATCTGCCGGAAGTAACGTGCCCTTTGTGTGTTTTCTGGGGCGATCTCGACGAGTTCATACCTTATTCGGCGATACGCCTTGTAATAGAGGAATCCCGAAGCGCCGAGACGTATTTCGTGCGCTATCCGGACGACGACCACGCGCTGATGTATCTCGGGAACATCCCGCGCATCGCCCGCGATACCGTTGCTTTCCTGTCCGGCGATCTTCTTTCCGCAGACTGCGGACTCGGGGAAGAACGGGCGTGTTATCGCATAGTCCGCGGAAAGGCGCGGAGAGGATTCGTTACCGTCTCGCGTAACGTATGCGGCGTGCGCGATGTGAACGGCGAGGCGAGAGTTTACCGCACCGTGCATACGGATACGTATACCGACGGCGGCAAGTCGTTTCTTACGTGCGCGTCCGGCACGGGGGATTCGGGACTGTTCTGACGCGATCCGTCGAATTTATAAAAAGTTAATGCTGCGCGCATAAAATCATTAAAATAAATAGTGTTATATGAGTAACCGGAGGACAGACCATGGCAGTTAAAATCACGAGCGACAGCACATCCGATCTCGGCGATCTTTTTGCGGAACGCGGTATTGCGGTAACTCCGCTCACCGTGCTTCTTGGCGACAGATCGGGCAGGGACGGGACGGAAATAACACCGGACGATATATACGCGTACTTTGCAGAGACCAAGACCACGCCCAAGACGAGCGCGGTATCGCCCGAAGAGTATCGCGAATTTTTTGCGGCGCAGACGGCGGACGGCAGCGAAGTCGTGCATTTCACTATATCCTCCGAAATGAGCGCCTGCTACGCCAACGCGTGTTCGGTGGCGGGCGAATTCAAAGGCGTGTATGTCGTCGATTCGCGCAATCTCAGCACGGGCATAGGTCTGCTCGTCCTGTATGCGGACGATCTTGCGAAGGCGGGCATGAGCGGAGCGGAGATAAAGGAAAAAGTCGAGGCGCGACGCGGCGCTGTCAGGGCGTCGTTCGTCGTGGATACGATGACGTTTCTTTATAAGGGCGGCCGCTGCAGCGGCGTCACGGCATTCATTGCGAGCGTACTCAAGATAAAGCCGTGCATACTCGTTGCCGACGGGAAAATGGTTGTCGGGAAAAAGTATATGGGCAGGACGGATAAGGCGATAGTCAAGTATGCCGCAGATATCACGGGATCGTGCGCGCATCCCGATCTTAAATATGTCTTTGTGACTCATTCGTCGGCTTCGCCGGAAGTGGTGGAGACGGTCAAACGCGAAGTGCTTGCAGCATGGCCGGGCGCCAACATAATAGAGACCGTTGCGGGGGCGACGATAACGTCGCACTGCGGCAAAGGCACGCTGGGAGTGTTGTTCTTTGCGGACGGAGATGAGTAAATAACGGCGGGTATCCCCGCCCGGAGGGAAATATGAGTAAAGTAAAGATCACGAGCGACAGCATTTCCGATCTCGGACAGCTGTTCGAAGAAAGGGGCATCGTACGGCTGCCTATCCCCATCATGCTGGGCGACCGCGAAGGTCTGGACGGAGATATCACTCCTGACGACATATACGCGTACTTTGCCGAGACCAAGACCACGCCCAAGACGAGCGCGATCACGCCTGACGCCTATTACGAGTTTTTCAAAGCGCAGACGGCGGACGGGAGCGAAGTCGTGCATTTCACCATTTCGTCCGAGATGAGCTCATGCTATCGCAACGCGTGCAAGGCGGCGGATGAATGCGGAGGAGTGTACGTCGTGGATTCCCGCAATCTCTCGACGGGCGCGGGGCTGCTCGTACTCTATGCCGACGATCTGGCAAAAAAGGGCGTGAGCGGCGCGGAGATAAAAGCGAGAACGGAAGCCCGCCGCAGCGCGGTGCAGGCGTCGTTCGTCGTGGATACGATGACCTTTCTCTATCGCGGCGGACGATGCAGCGGTATAGCCGCATTCGTCGCGAGCGTGCTCAAGATAAAGCCGAGCATCATCGTTTCGGACGGTAAGATGATCGTCGGCAAGAAATATATGGGATCTACCGACAAAGCGATCGTCAAATACGTCGCCGATACGCTGGAGAAATATCCGCACCCCGATCTTAAATACGTATTCATAACTCACACCTCAGCCCGTCCCGAAGTAGTCGCCAAGGTAAGGGAAGAGGTGCTCGCGGTCTATCCGTCGGCAAATATAATCGAAACTATCGCCGGTGCGACCGTGACCTCTCATTGCGGCAAAGGTACGCTGGGGATATTGTATTTCAACGACGGAGAGTGAATCGATCTTTGTCTCCACCGGCTGCTTCGGGGAAGGTCATTTGCGCACCCGCGCGGATAATTTCATTTCCTCGGACACAACTTATTATAAAATACCGACGCGCACGTCCCCGACGTGCGCGCCTTCTTTA
>USNB01000162.1 GCA_900555875.1 uncultured Eubacteriales bacterium | reverse complement strand
GGACAAATATATGCGTCAGCTCAAGATATATTCCGCGGCTGCCGAAAAGCTGCTCGGGCTGAAAGTGACCCGGGCGAGAGCGTACCTCATAGACGAACGTCGGTTCATGGACTGACGTGCTCCATGCAGCTCATCGTCAGCCGCACTATCGCTCCGCGTTCGCGGGCAAGTGTGATCACGTCGTCGGTTATCCGTTCTCCCGCGTCCGCGATACGGTTGCCCGATGTGTCCGAAACGTCGCTCGACGTTCGTCTGCCGAGGAGAAAACCGTATCTGCCCGGCGCGGCCTGCGCTTTTACGCCTCCGTCCGTCGACGGAGACGGCGCGGGGCGAGGCACTTTGGGCACGGAGCGCTTGACGCGCGTTTTTGAACCGGGCAGTCTGAAAACTATCAGCTCGTCGCTGCGGCTGAGCACGTCGGAGAGCGGATATGATCTCTCCGGGGTGCAGAGCGACAGTACTTTGTAGCTTTCGTCGAGCGTCACATCCGTTATCCTGCCGAGCGGTTCGCCCGTTTCGGAATATGCGGGCAGATTGACGGGCGATCGGGCGTACTCGGGGCAGTCCGGCAGGAGCGCGTTTTCGTTCATGACGGCGACCGCCCCCTGCGCCGCGGAGCGGATCTTCCGCACCTCTATGAATTTGCGTTCGCAGTCATCGTCGTCGCTGACGAAGACCTCTGCCGCCTTCATGTGCGAAAGGTCTTTTGAAAAGCGCGCGCCGCATATGACGCCGCATATCTTTGCGCCCGAGAGCGAGAGCACCTGACTGCCGATAAGTTCGCTTATTTTCATAACAGCCTCCGCGGCTATAATATTCCGGCGCGCCGGCGTTTATGCCGAATTGCTTGACAATTCCTCCGCAAGCGTATAGAATATACGCACGGAGAGATCCGAATAATAAATTTGATGGGGATGACCCCGGAGGACTGATATAATGATAACGAAGGATATGACTATAGCACAGGTGCTCGAAGCCGTACCCGACTGCGCTCCCGTATTCATGGAATACGGAATGCACTGCCTCGGATGCGCCATCGCTCACGGAGAGACCGTAGAGCAGGCGGCGGAAGTGCACGGGATAGATCTTGCGGCGCTCCTCGAAGCGCTCAACGCTCTCGGAGAGAAGGCTTAAAGACGTGAAGATCATAGCGGGTCTCGGCAACCCGGGCGAAAGGTATGCCGGCACCTATCATAATGTCGGCTGGCTCGCTCTCGACATAATAGCCGATCGTCTCGGCATACGTATAAAAACGGCGGAGTGCGACAGCTTGACGGGAGTAAAGGATATCGACGGAGAGCGCGTTGTGCTCGCAAAGCCGCAGACGTTCATGAACCTCAGCGGCAGGGCGGTGAAACAGCTGCTCGGCAGGTATAAGGCGACCTCCGCCGATCTGCTCGTCATTTATGACGACATAGACATCGAAAAGGGTACTTTCCGTTTCCGCGAGCGCGGCTCTGCCGGCACGCATAACGGTATGCGCGATATCGTTTCCGCTCTCGGCAGCGGAGATTTCGCGCGTCTCCGCATAGGAACGGGCAAAGTGCCCGAAAACATCCCGCTCGTCTCGTATGTTCTTGCGGATATGACGGACGATGACCGCGCGCTCATAGGCGCGGCGTCGAAAGAGGCGGCGGACAAGGCGGTCGAATGGCTGAAGTCGAAGGGACGATAAAACCCCGTGGGAAAATATCCGAGCTGCTCGGAGACGTGCGCGAAGGCAGGAACGTCTCCGTTTTCGGCGTGGGAAAGTTTACGCGGTGGGCGATATTCACGCTGCTTGACAAAGCGGTGCTCGTCGAACCGGATTACGTCACCGCTCGCGAAGCGTACGAGTTCGTGCGTTCGCTTACGGGCGACGCGGTGTTCCTTCCCGCCGAAAGCGACAGTGTGGGATTCGCTCTCGAACGTCTGGGCGACAACGATTTTGACCGCAGCGAGGCGATAGCCGAGATAGCCGCGGGCGCAAAGCACGTGATAACGTTTACGGAAGCCGCCATGCAGCTTTACCCTGAACGCGACGAAGTGGCGGACAGGGCTTTTACTCTGCGGGCGGGCGATCCGTGCGATCCGGAAAAGCTGACGCGCGCTCTCGTTGCCGCCGGTTACCGGCGCGTCCCGCAGCTCGACGGCAAGGCTCAGTTTGCGGTGAGGGGGGATATAATAGACATATCTCCCGTAGGGATGGACGATTATTGCCGCGTAGTGCTCGACTTCGACGAGATCGGCAGTCTGCGCACGATAGACCCCGAGGAGCAGGTGACCAGCGGCAGGACCGACGAAGTGTTCGTCGCTCCGTTCGGCAGTTGCTATTATACGGAAGAGCAGGGCAGGCGCGCGATGACGCAGGTGCGGCGGGAAGCGGAAAAACTGTCCGCAGACGCCGCCGCGCATTTTTCCTCGCTGCTCGGAGAGCTGGAGAGCCGCACGGAGGCTCTTCGTCCCGACGTACCGTTTCTTAAACCGTATCTCGGGTGTGTGCCGCTGTCCCGCTTCATGAAGGGATATACCGCAGTCATAGGCAACGCGAGAACGTGTTACGACACCGCTTCGCTGCTGCGCAAGGAGCACGAAGGGCGGCTGGAAGTTCTTATCCGTTCGGGAGACGCGCTTCCCGGCAGCGTACGTCAGATATCCGGCATAGAGGATGCTTTCGCATTCGGCGGCGGGATGACGGTGTTCCATACCGGGCTGTCGGCAAATCGCTTCTGCCGCACGGACGTCACGATCGAGCTGACGGACGCCGTCGTGCCCGACTATTCGCGCGATTACGATTTTCTCGCGGCAGACGTATCCAATTGGCTGAAGGCGGGGTATGAGGTATACTTGTTCGCCGGGAACGAGGATACTGCGGGCAGACTGTATGGATATTTATCCGAAAAGGGAGTGCCTGCAGGCAGACGCGCTTCTTCCGGCGGGATTGTCTCGGTAGTGGACGGCATACTGACGGGCAGCTTCATCCTTCACGAATGCAAGCAGGTGTTCGTCGGCACCGGTTCGCTCGTACCTAAATACCGGTCGCGAACGGTCTCGAAGCGCCGCGACGTCATGCCTCTTCC
>USNB01000161.1 GCA_900555875.1 uncultured Eubacteriales bacterium | reverse complement strand
ACTGCGGCAGGCTGGACGACAATATAGATACGCTTCTCGTTTCCACGCGTCAGACGGGGCTGCGCGAAGCGGAATTCGAAGACGGCAAAGCGGTCATGCTCCGCAGTTACTACCGCGCCGAAGCGAGCGCGGCGGTCAAACTCTGCCGCATGGCGGACAAGGCGAACAGATCGATGCCCGACTGTGCCGACGAGATAGCCGAATTCGAACGCACCGAAGGCGTGAAGTTCCATGAGGAGCAGAAGAAGGCGATATCCTCCGCACTCGGCGGCGGGGTATCCGTCATCACGGGCGGCCCCGGTACGGGAAAGACCACCATCGTCAGATGTATACTCCGTCTGCTCACGGCTCACGGCAAAACGGTGCGTCTCATGGCGCCCACCGGCAGGGCGGCGAAGCGGCTCGGCGAAAGTACGGGCGCGGAAGCGTCCACCGTGCATCGCGCGCTGCTCTCGGACGAGTGCGCGGACGGCATCCTCGAGGACGCCGTCATCGTGGATGAGTTCTCCATGGTGGACGTGATGCTGCTCGCGTCCCTTCTCGGAAAGATGAGAGAAGAGGCAACGCTCGTCATCGTAGGCGACGCAGATCAGCTCCCCAGCGTGGGCGCGGGCAACGTTCTGTCGGACGTGATCGCATGCGGGCGTTTCCCCGTGACGTCGCTGACGCATATTTACCGGCAGGGAGACGGCAGCGGCATAACGGTGGCGGCGCACAGGATAAACGCAGGCGAAATGCCCGATCTCGGGAATGCCGGCGGAGACTTTTTCTTCATCCGCGCGGCGGACGCTCATACGGCGGCCGCCACGGTGCGCGATCTCGTGACCAGACGTCTGCCGGGTTATCTCGGCTGCAAGCCGACGAACATCCAGGTGCTTTGTCCGATGAAAAACGGCGAAGCGGGGTGTATAGCGCTGAATTCCATGCTGCGCGACGCGCTGCTGCCCGAACGCATGCGCGAAGTCGCGGTGGGCGACGTGAGGTTCGCTGCGGGCGATAAAGTGATGCACGTCGTGAATAATTACGATCTCGAGTGGACGCGCGGCACGGAAAAGGGAGAGGGCGTGTTCAACGGCGATATGGGCACGGTGACCGAAGCGCTGCCCGACAGCGGAGAGATCATTGTGGAGTTCGAGGACGGCAGAACGGTTACTTATGCCGGCGAGGACAGGACGCAGCTCATGCTCGCTTATGCGATAACGGTACACAAAAGTCAGGGCAGCGAATACGAAGGCGTGGTCATCCCGCTCATCGGCGGCAATTATATGATAATGACGCGAAATCTTCTGTATACGGCGGTCACGCGCGCAAAGAAGCTGGCAGTCATCGTAGGCACGGAGGAGACCGTGGCGCGGACGGTACGCAACAATTTCATACGCAAGCGCTGGTCCATGCTCAAGGATATGATAATAAAAGCCGAGGACAAGATGGATCTGCTCGGAATAAAAGAGGAATAAAACGCGGACCGCGCTTAAAATCATTTGCTCATTGTCCGCGTTTGCGTTATAATATATAAGCGAACACGAGAAAGAGGAGAATATAACATGAAGACGGATATCGAAATAGCCCGCGAGGCGAAACTGCTTCCGATAGCGGATATCGCGGCAAAGCTGGGCATAGGCGAAGACGATCTCGAATTTTACGGCAGGTATAAAGCGAAGGTCTCTTCTTTCGGCAAGAAAAAGGGAAAAGTCATCCTTGTCACCGCTATCAATCCCACGCCGGCGGGCGAGGGTAAAACGACCGTTTCGATCGGCCTTGCCGACGGTATGGCGCGTATAGGCAAAAACGTCTGCCTTGCGCTGCGCGAGCCGTCTCTCGGTCCCGTATTCGGCATAAAAGGAGGAGCGACGGGCGGCGGCATGGCGCGGATAGCTCCCATGGAGGATATCAATCTCCATTTCAACGGCGATTTCCATGCAATCACTTCGGCTAACAATCTGCTTTCCGCAATGATCGACAATCACATATTCCAGGGCAATGCTCTCGGTATAGAGAACGTCACATGGCATCGGTGCCTCGATCTCAACGACAGGAGCCTGCGCACCGTGAAGTGCGGCATAGGCTACAACGAGCGCGAGGATCATTTCGATATAACCGCAGCCAGCGAGATCATGGCTATATTCTGTCTGGCAAAGGATCTCTCCGATCTTAAAAAACGGCTGGGCGATATCGTGATAGGCACGGATAAACAGGGCAACAACGTGACTGCCCGCATGCTCAAAGCGGACGAGGCGATGGCGATACTTCTCAAAGAGGCGATAAAGCCCAACCTCGTACAGACGCTGGAAGGCACCCCCGCATTCGTTCACGGCGGACCGTTCGCCAATATCGCGCACGGCTGCAACAGTATAACCGCGACGCGCGCCGCGATGAGCTATTCCGACTATGTGGTCACGGAAGCCGGTTTCGGCGCGGATCTCGGCGCGGAAAAATTCTTCGACATAAAATGCCGCACGGCGGGGATATCTCCGTCCTGCGTCGTGCTCGTGGCTACCGTGCGCGGGCTGAAGTACAACGGCGGCGTTCCCAAATCGGAGACGGGCAAGCCCGACCTGAAAGCGCTCGAAACGGGCGCGTCCAATCTCATGAAGCACATCGAGAATATCACGGGCGTATATAATATGCCGTGCGTCGTCGCCATAAACAGGTTCGTGACCGATACCGACGAGGAGATCGCTCTCCTCGGCCGCATGTGCGCGGAACGCGGCGCGGAATGCGTGCTTGCGGACGTTTGGGCAAAAGGCGGCGAAGGGGCGGAAGAGCTTGCCCGCAAAGTATGCGGAGCCGCCGACGCGAGCCGCGCGGAACTTAAGTTCGCATACGAGCTCGGCTGGAGCATAAAGGACAAGATCGCGGGAGTAGCGACGAGAGTGTACGGCGCGCGCGGAGTGAAGTATACCGAGGATGCGGAGCGCACGATAGCGCGGCTGGAAGAGAGCGGCGCGTGCGCCGGACTGCCCGTCTGCGTCGCCAAGACGCAGTACAGCCTTTCCGACGATCAGACCGCGCTCGGCAGACCGACGGATTTCGATATCACGGTACGCGAGGTGTACTATCGTGCCGGCGCGGGATTCATCGTTGCGGTCACGGGCAAGATACTGCTCATGCCCGGG
>USNB01000160.1 GCA_900555875.1 uncultured Eubacteriales bacterium | reverse complement strand
CCTCGCCTATCGTGACGCCTGGCAGCAGACGCGCTCCCGAGCCTATCCATACTTTATCGCAGATCCGCACCGGCGAAGCTATCATGTCGCCGCGTTTGTCGGGGTCATATACATGATTGAGCGTCGCTATATACACGCCGTGTCCTATCATGACGTCGCTGCCTATCTCTATCCCTCCCTGGTCCTGAAAACAGCAGCAAGCATTGATGAATACGCGGTCGCCCACCGTGATGTTTTTTCCGCAATCGGTATAAAAAGGCGGGAACAATCCGAATTCCTCGCGCTCCGGTTTTCCCGTGAGTTTAAAGAACAAACGGCTTATCTCGTCCCTTTCGACCGCCGCGTTCAGTTCGCTCTGCACCTTTCTCGCCTCGTAAGAAAGAACATGCATCGCCTTATGTTCGTCGGAACCCGCCTCTATATACTTTCCGCGCTTCATATCTTCAAGAAATTTTACAGTATCCATATCCGTTACCGAGCCTGTTTTTATATATTATAATAGCCTCGGATATATATTGTCAAATACTTAATTTTCATATGCGCGGATAGCCTGCCGGCATGGATGATAACCTTCGCACATGCGCGGCGGCGATTTATGCTTGACGGCTATGCCCCCAAGTGATATACTCAAAGCATGGATATCAGACAGATGAAATATTTTCTCGAAGTTGCGCGTCAGGGCGGCATATCGCGTGCGGCGGAGCGGCTTTACATAACGCAGCCCAGCCTTACGCGCCAGATGCAGAGTCTCGAAAGCGAGATCGGCAGACCGCTTTTTATCCGCGGCGGCAGACATCTTCGTCTGACAGACACAGGAGAACTGCTGCGCAAACGGGCGGAAGAGATCGTCGAACTGTTCGGCAAAGCCGAATCCGAGCTGCTCCGTCCGAGCGGCGACATAGGCGGAGACGTGTATATCGGCGGCGGAGAAACGCGGGCGATGAGGATACTTACCGACGTTGCGGCTAAAATGCGCTCCGAACACCCCGGCGTGCGTTTTCATATGCACAGCGGAGACATCGCCGACGTATCCGAAAAGCTCGACAAAGGGCTGGTGGATTTCGGGCTTTTCATAGAGCCGGCGGATCTCGATAAATACGAACATATCGCCCTGCCCTTCTGCGACGAATGGGGAATCATCGTGCCGTCGTCCCATCCTCTCGCAAAGAAAGATTCGGTCGCTCCCGACGATCTTTCGGGAGTGCCTCTGCTGCGTTCGCGCCATTCTTTCGACCGCTCGCCCATCAGCGAATGGATGAGCAAAGTTCCCGACCTGAACGCCGCCGCTACATACAATCTGCTGTATAACGCCACGCTGATGGCGGAAGCGGGGATGGGTTGCGTGCTGTGCATAGACGGCATCGTAAATCTTACGGGCAACGACGCGCTGCGGTTCCTCCCCCTTTCCCCTCCCGTATGTTCGGGCATAAGCGTCGCATGGAAAAAGCAACAGATATTCTCCCGCGCCGCCGCTCTCTTCCTCGAATACATGAAAGAGACGTTCCGGGAAAAATAAACCTGCGCATACGGCTCTAATAAGACCGAAAAAGCCCCTTACGGGGCTTTTCATATCGTTGCCGTTATTTACGTTTACTTCTGTCTTCTATCACCGTCTTTGTCGGATCTATCCTGGCAGGATCGAGGATAAGCTCGCCTATACTGTCGGCGGATATGCTGCCCGACGAAGGATTTATCACGCTGTCTATGCCGCCGGAGATGTCCGCATCGACGGATGAATACTCGAATGCGAGCGTCGTATTCGGTGTGCGGCAGTTTTTCATCACGAGATTTTCGATATAGCACATGCCCTGGAGGCTCTCTATCGTACAGTTTATCAACGTGAGATTTTTCGCGTTCCAGCCGAGGTATTCTCCCGATATGAACGAATCGACTACGGTGACGTTCTCGCTGTTCCAGAACGCATCCTTAGTCAGCATGCGCGCGCGTCTTATCGTGACGTTCTTTGCTCCGTCGAAGCCGTAGTTGCCGACGAGGTCGAAGTCCTCTATATCCGCGCCGCATACGTTCATGCCGAAGTAATCCCCTTTTGCACGCACGGAACGCAGCTTTACGTCCGAACAGTTCCACAGCGTTTCCTCCGCGTGCGGAAGGAACACGTCATCCAGCGTGACTCCCTCGCATCTGCGGAAGTTCTTGGGCGCTTCTATGACGCCGTGTGAAAATGATATGTTACGCGTATACCATACTCCCGCCCGCGCCATCTCGAAAAACGTACAGCCGTCCAGCGTGACGTTCTCGCAGTACCAGAGCGGATATTTCCACTTGAACATACATCTCTTAAGCGCGAGGTCGCCGCTCTCCTTGAGCGGCGATTCCCCGTCATCGAATATACAATTTTCTATCGTCGCTCCGCGGGTAGCGAACAGCGCCCGCTCGCCCGTGAGCAGCTTATCGGATATTTCCCTGTTTTCTTTCATCTGTCTCCCGATAGCGCATACGGGATATCCGATATGCGCTTTTAATCCTTTTTGCTTTGTATATATTCGTCTATGGCTTTAGCCGCAACTTTGCCGGCTCCCATCGCGCTTATGACCGTCGATGCGCCCGTGACGGCGTCGCCGCCCGCATAGATGCCCTCGCGGGACGTCAGGCCGTCCTCGTTGACTATGATGCCGCCGTGCGAATTGACTTCCAGCCCCTTTACCGTGGACTTTATCAGCGGATTGGGCGACGTGCCTATGCTCATGATGACGACGTCAACGTCGAGAACGAATTCGCTTCCGGGCACGGGAACGGGTCTGCGCCTACCGCGCTCGTCCGGTTCGCCCAACTCCATTTTTATGCACTTTATGCCGGTGACGAAGCCGTTCTTCGGATCGCGCCTGTCGTCGGGATTATTATAACCGAGTATCTCCACGGGATTACAGAGCAGTCTGAAGTCAATGCCTTCCTCTTCCGCATGCTCCACCTCTTCGCGTCTTGCCGGAAGCTCCGTCATCGAACGGCGGTATACTATGTATACCTTTTCCGCGCCAAGGCGAAGAGCCGTCCTCGCCGCGTCCATGGCGACATTTCCGCCGCCTACCACCGCGACCTTGCCGCCCTTCATTATGGGCGTGTCCGAATGCTCGCGATATGCCTTCATGAGGTTGCTGCGCGTAAGGAATTCGTTTTC